>JBBSGY010000350.1:0-3738 GCA_038253645.1 Acidimicrobiales bacterium | reverse complement strand
GAACGCGACGCTTCGCGTCGCGCGTTCCGTCGCTTGCCGGTGACCGAGTTGGAAGACTTGCTCGCCGACTGATCTAATTCCCGAGTGCCGGATTTTCAAGTAACCATCGGCCAGCCGGGACGCCGAGTGTCGGGCACTTACCAATCGCCGGACCCGTCGCCGCCTAGCGAAGATTCACCCAAAGGCATTCCCGCTCGCGATGACGCACCTATACTGGTCTTGTTCCACGACATTGATGGACATCGCGAGAGCGCCTTACAGCGCGACCTCGCCCGAGGGCTCGCAACGCTCGGATATCCGACTTTTCGCTCGAACTTCTTCAGCGAGAGCCGGCCACTCTTTGCGAGCACAGTCGAGTCAGCGGCCGAGTACGTCGACGAAGTCGTCAGTGCGATTCGATGGGAATTCGAAGTCGCGTCGCACAAGCGGCTCTACGACGAGAACGCAGAATATACGGCGAGGCTCGCCGCGAATTCAGTGCTCGACGAGAGGCCACCCGAATTGCGGCCGACCCCACCCATCATCGCAGTCGGCCACGGATTTGGCGGACTTGCGGTAGCGGCGTCCAATCAGCTGTTCGATGCACAGGTGTTAATCGATCCGTCGCACAGCCTTGCTATTCGCGAAGGTATGCGGGATCCAGACAGGCGATTTTAGCTGCGACTGGTGCGAGCCCATTGGAACTGACAGGTGGCGCATGCGCCGAGGCGGTGTTGACATTCTAGTGTCGAGCGCGTTTCTTGCATCGTATTGCCGGGACTCAGACAGCCATATAAAGAAAATGAACAAGCCCGTCTTGGTAGCGGTCGCGGGCGGTGAGCGGACTGGCCCCGCGGGAAGATATGCAGCGCTGCCCGACGTGAACCACACAACAAAAATCGTCATCGCAAATGCTGACCACGCATTCAGCGTCCCAGGAACTGTGGCGAACCTGGTCGGGCGCATTGGAGCCGCTATTCCTGGAATTGAAGGGCTTATACGCAGGACTTCAGACGTAATCGCGGCAATTCCAGAAGGTCTCGGCCCTTTCAGCCGACGCGGAAGAGCGCCAGTGCTTCCGCTCACCTGACTTTTTGACTGCGATCGGTACGTTAGTTCACGGATGCGAGCGGTTGCTGAAACCTCGATACGGATAGGCATTCCCGGCGCCAAGACGTACGTAAACGCTACTTGGCGGTCCTTCACGACCGTTGTCCCACCAGGCGGACTATGTCTGCCTGGTGGGACAATGGTCGGGCGCTGAGCTGGGCTATGAGCAGGGCCAACTCGGGAAGAGCCACTAGCGTTCGGGCGTGGACCGGCGAATCTTTGGGCTCGAGAATGAATACGGCGTTACCTGCACCCTGAAGGGCCAGCGTCGACTCAGCCCCGACGAAGTGGCGCGTTACCTATTTCGCCGGGTCGTGAGCTGGGGCCGCTCATCCAACGTCTTCCTCGAAAACGGAGCCCGGCTCTACCTCGACGTCGGCAGCCACCCCGAATACGCAACGCCCGAATGCGACAGCCCGCGTGATGTCGTCGTCCACGACAAAGCAGGCGAACGCATCCTCGAGAACTTGCTGATCTCGGCTGAGCAGCGTCTGCGCGAAGAAGGCAACAGGGGAGTCGTCTATCTCTTCAAGAACAACACCGACTCGGCCGGCAACTCCTATGGATGCCACGAGAACTATCTGACGATGCGGCGCGATGACTTCGCGCACTACAGCGAGATTCTCATCCCGTTCTTTGTCTCACGACAGATCTTTGCGGGAGCCGGCAAGGTGTTTCAGACGGCCCGCGGCGCGACGTACTGCCTTAGCCAGCGGGCAGAACACATTTGGGAAGGCGTATCGTCGGCAACCACTCGCAGCCGTCCGATCATCAACACACGCGATGAACCTCACGCAGACGCCGAACGTTTTCGCCGCTTACATGTAATTGTCGGAGACTCGAACATGAGTGAAGTCGCAACGTTCTTGAAAGTTGCGACAACAAGCATTGTTTTGCGCATGCTCGAACATCCCGACACGCCGCTCCGCGACCTCACGCTCGAGAATCCAATTCGCGCGATTCGCGAAATCAGCCATGACCTCACATGTAAACGCAAGGTAAAGATCGCAACCGGCGAAGAGATGAGCGCTCTCGACATCCAAGGCGAGTATCTGGAGCGTGCTCTCGAATTTCGGGACAAGCATGGCCTTGACGACCAAGAGTCACAAGCACTCGATATGTGGGAACGCATGCTCACCACACTTGCCGATGACCCGTTCAAACTCGACAGGGAAGTTGACTGGGTGATCAAGCACAAGGTCATCGAGTCATACCGAGAGCGTCATGATCTTTCGTTGTCGTCACCCGAAGTCGCATTGGTCGACCTGCAATATCACGACATCAACCGCAAACGCAGTCTCTTCTACCGCATGCAAGATAAAGGCATGGTCGACCGCATGTGTACCGACGAAGAGATCGAGCGCGCGATCGACGAGCCACCGCAGCGTACACGCGCAAAGTTGCGCGGCGACTTCATCAAGGCCGCAAAAGAGAAACGGCGTGACTTTACGGTCGACTGGGTGCACCTAAAAGTCAACGACAACGCGCAGCGTACGGTGCTCTGCAAAGACCCGTTCAAGCACTCCGACGAACGTGTAAGAAAACTGATCGAGAGCCTTTAACTCGCCGTTGTAGCGAATTCATGAGCTGTAGGTGCACATACGGCACCTGTAACTCATGAAAAGGGTCGCATCGAGGGTCCTGGATTCGCGGGATTTTCGTCAGGGGTTGCTAGACAGGCTGGCGACATGTCCACATTCGTTGAAGCGCAGGTAACCGAGATTCTAGAGGAGCGGCGGGGCTTACAGAAGCTTCGAGTTCAGCGCAACGACGCCGGGCCCGGCGATCGTGCATACGCGCTGACACAGCTAATCGGCACGGCGCAGCCCGGCGACAAGGTTGTCATCAACACCACAGCGGTCGAACTAAATCTCGGGACCGGTGGATGGCACTTCGTCCATTGGAATCTGTCACGCAACGAACTGAGACTGCCGGCCAGCGGGCATCAGATAAAGCTTCGCTACACAAGTCTGCAGTTCGACACGGAGACTGCCGAAGAAGCTGACGCTTACGTGCCACCCAAGTCACTCGACAATATGCCCGTCGTGGGCTGTCAACTTCTCAGCCAAGCTGCAACTGCAATCATTGCGTTCAAACATTTGCGCCCGACTGCGCGCGTCGTGCTTGTGATGACAGACGACAACGCGTTGCCACTCGCGCTTTCCGATCTCATCGCGGAGCTCAGCGACAAGCACTTCGTAGATGCAACCATTACCGCCGGACAAGCGTTTGGCGGTGACCACGAAACAGTGACGGTGCTATCCGCGCTCGGTGTTGCCAAGGCACAAGAACGCGCCGATCTCATCGTCGTCACTCAAGGCCCCGGGTCGCTGGGCACAGCGTCGCAATTCGGTTTCAGCACGCTCGGCATCGCCGCAGTGCTCGACGACGTGCATTGGTACGGGGGAGTGCCCATCCTTGCGGTGCGTTGGTCGGAGGCCGATGTCCGTGAGCGCCATCAAGGCCTCAGTCACCACACATCGACAATTCTCGAGCGCGCGAACCATGCGGTCGTGCCGGTTCCGAGCCGGCGTCCTGACATCGCGATCAAGAATCACCCTTGTGAAACATTCGACGTCGGCGACATCGAAAATCTTCTCGACAATACCGGGATCAAAGTCACCACAATGGGCCGCTCACCTCGACAAG
>JBBSGY010000349.1:0-3744 GCA_038253645.1 Acidimicrobiales bacterium | reverse complement strand
CGTCGTCAAGTTGTACGCCGGGCGGTTTTTCCCCCTCGGTAATACTGTTACCGACATTGCCCGTGTTTTTGCCTCGGTGCTCGACGAAGTAGTGAACTCCGTTGTTCCGAAGCGATTTCGGTCGAACCCTCGTGTCGTTCGACGCACAAACCGCACACCGTTCCCATCAAAGAAACCTACTGACGAGCGCATACGGACGGCACCCCCGAGCATCGTCGTTGTCGTCACCCGTGTCTAAGTTCCTGGTATTGAGCCGTATCCTGCCGGCGCGTTCGATGCACTCACACCTGTGGAACGAAAGACCGGTGCGGCACAAGTGTAGAACGACCGAGATGATGTATTGCGGTGGTCGTAACTCGGGTCTGACCCATAGAACGACCGGTTTCGTGCCTTCGGAATGATTTGTCGACCCGACACACGGCAAGCGCTGAGTTGCGTGCGCACTACGCCTTCGATCCGAACCGGCGAGCGCTACTGCTGCTCGGGTGGGAGCAAAGCAGGGAAGTGGGAGCGCCGGCGTCGCAAGGCCGTTTACGTCGAGACAATGGAGCGTTCATGGCGTGCACAAGTGGATTGCATACGACCGCAGAGTTACTCAAGATCATCACTCACGATCCATGGAAGGTACAGAAGATCATGCGGCCGGGACCGGTATAGACGCGAACATTCCCGCCTCCCCTTTGGGGGTGAGGCGGGAACCCGGGAGCGACTTAGCCGACGTCTAGTAGTAGTGCCGACGGCCGCCGAGTGCGTGTCCGGTTGAGCCGAGCAGCATCAGTGCTGCGCCGACGACCAACAGCACAATTCCAACCGTGGTCACAATTGCAATCTTCACCAAGACGCCGATCAGTAACAAGACGATGCCTAAAGCAATCATCGCTCAACTCCTTTTGCATGGCTGGCCATCACGCCGAGTAATGGCCGGTTCACAGCTGGCGCGCTGTGCGTAATTTTGTTTATACCCGCAGAGTGGTCGTTCTACACTTCGGTGTTGATTGGCAGCTGACGTAAAAGGGGAGGACGGCCGCATGGCTGTCGCTGGGGACCACAAGAACGCTGTCGATTGGCTATTTCGCAACCGTCAAACGGGCTGGATAACGGTGGGCCAAATGCCCAACGTTTCCGGCCAGGGATTTTTCAAGAGACGCGCGATCTGATCATCCGTCCTGCCCAGGAGAATGCACGGTGGGGGAAACTCGAATCCAAGGCGGGTGCACGAAGCTCGGTGTCATCGTCTCCTACACAGCCATCATGCGAGTACTTCAACGACACGACGTGGGTCGGGCTCCTCGCCGGGGAATATCCTGGGCTGAGTTTCTCAAAGCCCAGGCGTCACCATGATTGCAACCGACTTCTTCTCCAGCGACACGTTGAACTAACTACGACACTTGAGTCACCAGCGGAGATTGAAGTATTCGTCTCCGTGATCAGCGAGCGCCTTCAGCGCCGAACCCTGGGGAGGAGGCTCGTCAGGACGCAAAGAGCTGACTTTGCAGCGTGCATTGTAAGCCAGCACCCAGGAAACAGCCGCTGCGGCTATTCCTTGCTCAGCTGCGTTGAAGGCGCTCGACCGTGCCTCCTCATAATCGCGGAAGAACCCGGTCACCTCAGCTGTAGTTGGTGCGCTGGAATGCGTGTTGCTGCATAAGGTGAAACTACTGGCGGCTACGGCCACCAGAACGGGTTCAGATGCTGCCGCCAGACTGTCCCAGTCGTAGGATGACCTAATTCGGCCATTGCGGAAGCGAATATTTCCGCAGGTCCAGTCCGCGTGGGCGATCGAGTCGCGTGGCCCTGCATGCTTAAGCGCTCCGGTTGCCCGCCAGGCAAGGTCGGATAGCCAGGTGAAAGCCTGAGGCGTAGAGGTGAAGTCGAAGATCAGGTCGTGCGGTCGAGGCCACGGCCCTTGTTCGTACTTGGTCCACGGCGGGGAACCGGAGAGGAGATCGTCGACGGGACCACCGCGAAGGATTCCGAGCTGTTCGAACAGGGCACGCGCCATCACCCGTCGGGTGCCCGGGGCATGACCGTTCCCGACTTCGCCGTCGGCAAGCAGCGTCTCGATGACGGCCGTCCGGCCCTGAGTGGTGGCTGGACCGTCCAACGGTTCCGGGCACGGATAATCTGCCTCGAAGAGTTGCCTTTGGCAGGACACTACGGCGCGAAGATAGGCAAGGTTCACTGGTCGCCTATGGACCTTAACCACAACCTCCCGACCGTCGCTGAGCCCGATTCCGTAGACGGCGGCGACGCGACCGGATCGGAAGTTGACGCGCAGCATGTCGACGCCGAGGCGACGTTGCACGTGCGCCCCGAGCCACGCGTCCACGTCACCGCGGTCGTCGACGCCGAAAATGGCCCGCTCGATACCACTCACTAGCTTACTTTCCATGGTCCTATCCATCATTTCGGTTGAAGATGTCGACTGTGGCCTTAGTACTGCACCGGCAATTCGGGGTTACGGAAGCAATGGCGTTCACGTCTCAGGCGGTTGAAGGTCTAGTCGCACACAGTGTTGATGAGCTTGCCTCGTTGCTGGCTCGCCATTTGTTGAATCAGCAGAGATGCTTCGATCGCATGACTACGAAGAAATGAACTCGCTACTCAACACTTTCCTTGGCGATTTCACTAGCAAGTTAATGTCAATTGTCGCCAGGAGTGACGTCTGAACGTCATCAAACCGACTTCAACACTGCCCGAACACAAGAGCCGTCGCCACCGTGAATTTTCAACGGAAAGGCAAACGGCTTGTATTCGCCGGGCTCTACGTTCTGAACGGCAATGCCTCGAACACCAAAATGTCATTGCGCATCGATGTGTAGTGCGGAATGTGATCGTCGACTGAGTCGATTCTGAGGTAGTCAATACCCACGGTTGCAACGCTGGCCTCGACCAGCGCCGCAGCGCCGTCCCCGGTCATGTAAACGAAGTCTTCAACGAATCCCCCTATGTCAACCTTATTTCCTTGGACACGATGAATCGAAAAATAGAACTGGGAAATCGGGGCAAGGAAAGGAAGTGTTATGGAGAATCCCTCCAAACATGTCGAGCCAGAAATGCCGGTTGTCGTGGCGGAAAAGACGCGGAAGTTCCCACTCGAAGTTCGCAAGTCGATCGTCGAGTACTACGACGCGTTGCCCAATGACGGCTCCAAAGGCGCCTATCTCCGTTAGATGCTGCGAAGCGTCGTAGCGCTTACTCGGTTCAGTCGTACGTCACTGAAGTTGGTCAATCACTTTCGCAACTACCGTTTCGAGCGGCAGTGTCGCATCGATGACGGTCGCTTTGCTTAGGAAGCGATCATCAAGCACACGATGTCGGTGCCTGATCTCTGCTAACTCGGATTCCGACTTGCCGTAGTCGTTGTCAGCGCGTTCGCTGAGGCGTGTGACCAATGTTGCATTATCGATAAGTAGGTAGATCAACTTCGCGTTGAGGTCCTGCAGAATCGCGTCCGACAACGAGTTGCCACACAGGACGATGTCTTCAGTCGTAGATCGGGATACAAATTCGGCTCCTCGCTGAATCGTGTGGGTTTGCCTACCTGAGGTCCGCCTGATCACGTGTATTTCCTCATACGTTCGTCACGTTACGTAGCGAACGAGATGGAGACAAAATGTCGCAGGAGATGCACCTGGTACTGTTCACACTGGCGCTTGGGCTGCAGGCCCCGTGGAATGTAACAAGCACGAACTTCGATCAGGACGCCGGCCGCCTCGACATTCATATCGACTTCTCAAGAGG
>JBBSGY010000348.1:0-3750 GCA_038253645.1 Acidimicrobiales bacterium | reverse complement strand
TTGAGAACCTCGATCGGATCCTGTTTGAAGTGATAGCCGAATGCCGTAGCGATCCGGACGTTCTCGTGGTCAAAGGCAGCATCCCTTATCCGTCCAAAGGGTGTTCATCGTCTACCTCTGTCACGACCTGGCCCTCGGGTGTGTAGCCACCGGCCTCCAGAACACGCTGCGCGTGACCAAGCACCTGTGAATCGGAACCGTAGAAGTGCTTGATCGCCGCTACCGGGTCGATCATGCTCGTCCACTCCTTGAGCAACGGTGAATTGATCGTAATGCGATTGCCCTGGCCGTCATCTACTTCCATGCCCTTGTAGACGATCGACTGACAGGAATGTCGGACAACCAACAACGAGAAGTGCAACGGATCCGGATCTGCATCCCGGCCCCTGCCCTTGGGCATCGAGCGATCCCGCCAGTGATTGATGTAGTGCATGTCGATGTTCGGGTCGTACCGGACAGCGATGTTGTTACGCAGCTCGACGGCAAGCACGATGTCATCCTTGCGGACTTCCTTCGTGAGTTCCTGCTGCAGTTCATCGAGAAAACTCGGTGCCTGCACCTTGCCGTTGCCAGGGTCCGTGATCGCGCTCGCAGCTTGTGTGTCCTCGCCGAACGTGTAGACCTGACCCTCGGTTGGTTCCGACATGTTGTTCCTTCCGGTGCGAGAAGACTTCCCTGCGGAGAAGCCCTGAGAAAGCCACTGACGGGGTAACCCTACCTGCGAGCGCGGTCTATCGCTCTCAAGCCCGGTTCACCCGCCAGCGGCCACTTGGGAGACAGCAAGCCCGCCTTACTGCCATCCGGAGATGGCAAACTCCAGCTGAATCATCGCCGCATCGCCACTGGAGGCATCGACTTCCGGTTCGGTGAGGTTCACCAGTAGTGCATTCGCGCACACGAGCGGTGCCCCGTTGTACGCATGCAGATCCGTGTCTGCCGGTGTCACCGATACTGTCGTATACCAGTTGCCGACCTTCTGCCGCAGCTCACGCATCGTGTGGTTGTCCACGTAGAAGCCGTAACCGCGCGTGACGACGATGTTGGCTGCCTGTGCGGGACCGGCAAGAACTTCCGGCTTCTTGTGACCGCCGTCGTAGACCTTTGTCGTCTCAGCACTGATCTCGCCACCGCTTTTGGTCATCCAGTACCCGGCGATGCCGTGTACCTTGACCAAAAATTGACGTTTTGATGACTTTGGGATAGCTCAACCCTCCTTGATACGGAGCCGAGCACGGCGCTCACGCTCTCGGTTTCGATGGCACGTCCTGCACTGCCTAGCAACATCCTTCATCAGACCATGCCGTATCCCTTCTTCACTAGTGGACCTGTGTAGATCCAACAACTTGTCAGACCGCTGGACTTGTCTTTAGCAGTATCACTAGACCGCTGCGGTGAATCCGCTTCGGACGATGAGTAGCTCGATCGTTGCGCCGTTCGGAGCGGGTCGCACGGCGAGCAGTGCCTTGACGCGGTTTGAAGCAAGCGTGCTCGGTGTATTGAGCGAGTTGCCCGTATCCACGCGGTAGCCGGGATCGACCTGTGTCCCCGCGTCATCAAAGAGCGAGTACAACCCGCCTGCCTGCGAGATCGGATCAACCATGCCGACGAGCGCCGTGTTGATGTCGGAGAGGAACTGGCCTGACGAATCGACCACACCGAAAACGTAATCCTCCAAAACCTGCCGCGCCAGATAGACAATGTAGTTGAGAATGTCACGGACGTTGAGCAGACTGTAGTTCGTTGTGTCCGAAGAGAGCGTGCGATAACCGTAGAGCCGGACATTCCCATTGATCTTCCGGAACATCGAGACACCGGCAGCGTCGAGATCATCGCAGTCGTCCGGCGTGAACACCTGGTCGAGATCCAGGATCAGGATGGCACTGGAGATCACACCAGCAGGAACGATCCACGGCCCGATGGCATGGGCACGCGAACGATCGGCCGCTGCTGCACCTTCCGGGCTGACTGCTCTTGTACCCCCGGCCCCGTCGCTGACGACAACCCACGGGGCGAAGATTCCCGCAAACTCACCGTTGAGACTCTGCGTGCCGTTGAGCAACAACAGATCTGACTTGGACGTAGCACGAGCCACAGCCAGAATCCCCACTCGAATGCCGGTAGTAGCGCAATGCGCGATGATCGCGGAGTGGACTGCCGTCCCGAGTCCGGGGATCGATACTGCCCCTGGCCCCAGATCCGCAGTGAACAGCGACAGTGCAGCCGTGTAGGTGGCAGTGGTGATGCTGGCGCGCATGTCGTTCCCGGCAGACAGCGCCGTAGCAGCGGACACAGCAGGGTTGTTGGTCGGGGCTACAGAGACACTGCCGAGGTTGGTCACATTGACGTAGTTGGAATTACTCATCCGGGAAACACAGTCAGCCGGTGACAGAAGGTTGTTGTAATCCTCGACAACCAGCCCGTTGAGCGTGAGCTGCACGCGGAATGTCCCGGAGACGGAGCCAGCAAGAATCCCGATCAAGAGATTGGACGACCAGGATCCCGGTGCGTTCGAGTCGAAGCGCAATGTCGGGACCGGAGTGGCAGCCGTATCAGATACCGTGCGCGTACCAGCGATGGCTCCGGTGCCGACTACTCGGGCAACCCAGCACTGCGAGCCGCCCTCATCGAAGAACAGCTTCACTGAGTCGTAGAGGCTGCCGTATGACACCCGCCCGCCGAGGAACAGATCGAAGTCAGCCATCCCTTGCAGCAGGATCGGCCTGTCGGTGCGGCCACGTTCGGCTTGCCCTACCACGAACCACTGACCACTCAGCGGCTTGGTAGGGACAACCGGGCCACTGCGTGTTGCGGTCGTGATTCGCGTTCCGGGCATGGTTAGCTGCTCTCCTTCTTCTGTCGAGCTGACGTTGACTTGGATTCTGACGCATCCGAACCGGATTTCCTAGCAGATGACTGCTCCGCCTCTGCGTCATCGCGCTGTTTGGCCGCTGCCTGCGACGTTTCGTTGGACGTGTTCGTCTCCTCGATCGCGCCTCTGGCTTCCGGGTCCATCTCATCGATGACCTCGGTTTCGACCCGGACCAGCCAGCCCAAGTCCTTGTAGACACGCAAGTCCTTGGCGTTCGTCGGCACCGAGGCCCAGCCGTTTCCGGGAACGACATTGTTTCCGAGCACCAACGGCGTGTCAGTGTTGTTGAATACTGTTTCGTTCATCCGTTCTCCATGATGCTAGTAGTGATCTCGAATGTGTTCGCCGTACCTACCAACTGTTCGACATTCTGCTCCTCCACCCGAATCTCGAACTCGTGATAGAACGCCCCGGTTACCCGATCTCCTTTCCCGGCCTGTACGTCGCTGAACTGTGTCGTCAGTGTCCGCATGTCTATCTCCATGTTCTCCGAACCCAGACTAGGCCGTCTGATGTAGAGAGAACGCACTGCCATTTCGAGCATGTCCCTCATCCGGACAAGACGGGTGTAGGAAGGCTCCGGTATCACGCCGGTTGCTGTGCTGCTCCCGATGTCCCCGATACCTGTCTTGATGAAGCAGTAGACACGCACACGATAACGGGACTGCCACTGGATCGCAGATGCTCGGTCGATGTCGGTGGTCTGAAAATTACTGATCGATACCATGTTGACTGTCAGCAATGATGCTTCGTTCCAACCGAGTGCCTGACGTGGCTCGCCCTTGTCGAAATCTTGAACCACCGGGAAATCGACATCGCTCAGTGACCACTGCGACGCCATTGCCGCATGGATCGGCGGCAGGAACTCCTGCACGGCGTAG
>JBBSGY010000347.1:0-3784 GCA_038253645.1 Acidimicrobiales bacterium | reverse complement strand
TGCTCCTCCAAACGGAGGTTTTCAGATGAGGCAACGTATAGGGCTACGCGGAGGTTTTTGATGAGTCAACGCGGCCGCCGCCTGCCGGGGCTGCTGCTGCCGTATACTGCGCGGGCGTTCCAGCGCACTCCGGCACCGTGCCGAGTGAACCGTCGCTCGATTTGAACTCGTTGAAATCAGCGCCGTCCACCCATGCCATGGGAACTGTGTTGCCGGGCGACGCCACGCCCACCTGTGTCAGGACACGAGTGGTGAACATACTTCCAGACGTGTCCCCAACGTGCTTGAGGCAAACCGCGATGAGCTTTCCATTTATTGGACGGATACCAAGTGTGTCGGGTTCTGTCACATCGTTGGTAGTTCTCGCATTGATTGTCTCTTTGGCCGTAGTACACACGTAATCCGTCGGGTGCAAATCTGTTGTGTTGGCTACTAGCAGCCATTGGTCTTGCTGTTGCTTGCAGCCAGTCGTATTGCCGGTCGTTGATGTCGACTTGTCACCGGACGAAGTCGACGTAGGTGCGGGTCGCTTCGACAGCGGCACCCCTTGCATGGGCTTATTTTCGTTTGTGTTGCACTCGGTTACTTGTTTGCCCGTCGCATCTGCGAACGTCACGTCGGCTGCTTTCAACCCAAGCGCCGCTCCTGACATCCACCCTGTGGCGTTCTCCGAATTGAAGCGGACCTCCTGACCGGGAGCCGCTTTGTATTTGTCGGTGTCGCCAAACGGCTGGCTCTCTATCGACGGCTGAATCAAGAAGTACGAATACCCACCATTCCTGGCGCGTGTTGCGGGATTACCGCTGTAGAGCGACGAATAACAGAGAACGTTGACCTTCGCCCCCGCATCGACGTGTCCGAACTCGACCGCGTTCGTGGCGTCGGGCGGTGTCCAAACCCCCGCCTCGGCAACAGTGGTGCATGACCAAGTCACTTTGAACCTCGTCGCGGAATTCGCATCGATCGACGCGCCACCCTGAGTACACTGCGCCGTTCCCGCGGCCGTTGCGGACTGGATGCCTAACGTGCCGACCAGGATCGATGCCCCGAGAGCAAGGACCGCCAGGATCGCTGCGTGCCTACGCCAAAACGGCTTAGTTCCGAATTTCCGATACATCTATTGCGCCCCGATCTGAAAACTTCTAATAACCGTTTTTAACGATCATTAGCAATCGCTGTAGACGTATTATGAATCGTCCCCTCGCTTGGGTCAAGCCTTACGAGGGGACGCCAATCACCGCAGGTTGTCGACCAACACTTTCGTGTTGTGGCGCATCGCACCGATGTAGGTCGCTGCATCGCCTTTCGGGGCAAGTGTGTCGCCAAAAAGCGAGCCCTCACCGCTGATTACTTTTACCTTTGCCTCGCGTGCAATTGTCGCGGCAGTCTTCGGCGACACCGACTGCTCAACGAAGATTGCCTTCACACCGGCGGACTGGATCTTCGCGACAAGAGCATTGATATCTGCCGACGAAAGCTCGGCCTGGCTGTCGAAGCTGGGAATTACCGAGCCGGCATGGACGAGCCCATAGCGGTCTAGGTAATAGTCGAACGCGTCATGATCGGTCACGACTTGTTTGTTCGACAAGCTTGAAACTTGTGCCGCGATGTCCGAGTCGAGCGTGTCGAGACGGGCTTTGTAAGCAGTGCTGTTTACGTCTATTGCAGCCGCGTGTTGGGGTGCTGCCCGCTTGAGACCTTCCGCGACATTATTGACCATTACCTGTGCATTTTTGGGGCTTTGCCAAATGTGTGGATCGTTGTTGTGAATTACAACACCCAAGCTCGCATCAACTATTTGCGCCTTTGTTTCGGACGATTTAAGCGTCGCGTCGAACCAGCTCTCGAGGCCGACGCCGTTGCGGACAATCAAGTCCGCGTCGTGCATTGCCCTGACATCGCCGGGCGTTGCTTCGAATTCGTGCGGATCGACACCAGGCTTCATCACAGTGCGCACACTCACGAAATCGCCACCGACATTGTTCACGAAGTCGGCTAATTGCGACGTGGTCGCGACAACACTGATCGTGTTCGTGCCGGCTTTTGAGTGACCGGAGCTGCAACCACCCGCTATTAGCAAAGTGGCAACAAGAAGAAAGAGGCGAATGCGCATAAAAGCGTATTTAAGTTGAGAATGATTCTCATTGCAAGCGCTTTTCGCCCTTTGCCCGGACAGATGGGTAGGGTGCCCGCATGTCCGATTCCGTCGATACGAAACGCAAGTGGTGGACGCTGTTTGCAGTGTGCCTAGGCACATTCATGCTGCTCCTCGACGTCACGATCGTGAACGTCGCTCTCGACAGCATCGAGGCGGATTTGGGAGCGACGTTCGCCGACCTCCAATGGGTGGTCAGTGCATACGCATTGACACTCGCGTCATTTCTGCTCACATTCGGATCGATATCTGACATTTCGGGCGCAGGCGGATATTTCTCAGCGGAATCGCGCTGTTCACTCTTGCATCACTCGGCTGCGCACTTGCTACAAGCCCGTTGATGCTCAACTTGTCTCGCGGAGTCCAGGGCATTGGTGCAGCTGCGATGTTCGCAACCGCTCTTGCACTGATAGCGCAAGAGTTTCACGGCAAAGAACGAGGGAGCGCCTTTGGACTCTGGGGAGCGACTACAGGCGCTGCCGTTGCGGTCGGTCCCGTGATCGGCGGCGCCCTCACTCACGGCCTTGGTTGGCAGTGGATCTTTCTCGTGAACCTGCCGGTGGGCATTGCGACTCTCTTGATCACGATGTGGAAAGTGCCTACGCACGGAGGCACGCTCCGTGCCGTAGGGGTCGACGTTCCCGGCCTCTTCACGTTCTGTGCGGGACTGTTTCTGATGATCTACGGACTCGTGCGCGGCAACCTCGACGGTTGGGGAAGTGGCCGCATTGTTGCGTGTTTCATTGGATCAGCGGTTTTGTTGATCTCATTCATTGTCATCGAATCGCGTTCGAAGGCACCGATGCTCGACTTGTCACTGTTCAAGGTGAGGACATTCATCGGCGCGTCAGCTGCCGCGTTCGGCCTCTCAGCCTCGATTTTCTCACTGTTCCTCTACATCACGCTGTACCTTCAGAATGTATTGACGTATGACCCGCTCGAAACCGGTATCCGCTTCTTGCCGACGACGGTGCTGTCATTTGTAGTCGCGGCATTTGCGGGAAAAGCGTCCGCGCATTTACCGGTTAAGGGGCTCATGACTGCGGGCCTTGCCTGCGTCGGTATCGGGCTTGCACTGATGGCACTTAGGATCAGTGATACCTCGGGACTCGGTGCAATCCTGCCTGGGCTGTGCCTGTGCGGCTTTGGAATAGGCCTCACGAATCCCCCGCTTGCGTCTACCGCAGTCGGTGTCGTGCCGCCCGAACGCAGCGGCATGGCGGGTGGAATCAACTCAACGTTTCGACAAGTCGGGATCGCGATGGGAATCGCGGGATTAGGCGCAGTGTTTCAACACATCGTCAAGAATCGTGTGCTCCATTCTCTGGGAACGGCACTCGAGCCTGCCGACGCGATCAATGTTGCAAACTCGGTCACGAATGGCACGACCAAGCAAATACTCGCCAAACAAACTAATGCCGTACGAGGTGTCGCGGCACACGCAATCTCCGATGGATTCGTGCATGCATTTCAAACGATCCTCTACATGGGCGCCGGCATCGCATTTGTCGCAGCAGTCATCGTGCTCATCACCGTGCGGCAATCAGACTTCGCAAGTAGCCCAACGGGCCACTAACCCAAGGCGTCAGCGAGGATCTTGGCTAGTCGCTCCAGCGCACCGTGATCAGG
>JBBSGY010000346.1:0-3785 GCA_038253645.1 Acidimicrobiales bacterium | reverse complement strand
CACTCAGTGCGCGCCCACCGCGTTTGCCGATCACGACGATGTCGAGAAGCGAGTTTGTGCCAAGGCGGTTCGCGCCGTGCACGCTCACGCACGCAGATTCGCCCGCTGCGTATAGGCCCGGAAGAACTGTGCCTTTGTTGTCAATGACCACTTCACTGTTGATATTGGTGGGGATTCCACCCATCGCGTAGTGCGCGGTGGGTTGAATCGGAATCGGCGCAGTCTTCGGTTCGAGACCAAGATACGTGCGTACAAAGTCACTGATATCAGGGAGTTTTGCGTCGATCTGTTCGGGTGGGAGGTGCGTGAGGTCGAGGTGGAGGTAGTCCTTGTTGGGCCCAATGCCTCGACCCTCTCGAACCTCGGTGAGCATCGCGCGCGCAACCATGTCGCGTGGTGCGAGATCTTTTACCGTTGGGGCATAACGCTCCATAAAACGTTCGTTGTCGACGTTGCGCAGAATTCCACCTTCACCGCGCGCAGCTTCTGAGAGCAGGATTCCGAGCTTGTAGATGCCGGTTGGGTGAAACTGGAAGAACTCCATGTCTTGCAACGGAACGCCGCGGCGGTACAACAGGCCGGGGCCGTCGCCGGTGAGTGTGTGCGCGTTCGACGAAACCTTGAACACCTTGCCGAATCCACCAGTTGCGAAAAGCACTGCCTTTGTCGAAAACACATGCAGGTCACCGGTTGCGAGTTCATATGCGACGACAGCCTTCACGCGGCGACCGGCGGCGACCGACGGATCATCGGCGAAAGTAACGTCAAGTACATAGAACTCGTTGAAGAAGTTGACGTCTCGCGCCACGCACTGTTGATAGAGCGTCTGCAGAATCATGTGACCGGTGCGGTCGGCTGCAAAACAGCTGCGACGGACGGGTGCTTCGCCGTGGTTGCGCGTGTGGCCACCGAAGCGACGTTGATCGATGCGACCCTCGGGCGTGCGGTTGAATGGAAGACCGAAGTGTTCGAGCTCGATGACCGCGTCGATTGCTTCGCGGCACATGATTTCGGCAGCGTCTTGGTCGACGAGGTAGTCGCCCCCTTTGATGGTGTCGAACGTGTGCCACTCGGCAGAGTCCTCTTCGACGTTTGCAAGCGCAGCGCACATGCCACCTTGGGCGGCGCCGGTGTGTGAGCGGGTCGGGTAGAGCTTGGTGAGCACGGCGGTACGGCATTTGCCGACCGTTTCGATCGCTGCACGAAGACCGGCTCCACCTGCTCCCACGATTACCGCGTCATATCGATGGTGGTGAACCTTCATTTCGCCGGCCTCTGGTCGCCCGTTACTTCCGTCTTTTTCACGCCAAGGATCATTCCATCCGCACCGACCCTCCGGGTAACGTCGGCGCCAACAGTCTCGGACCCGTTCAAGACCTCCCATGACAGGTGCAGCTCATCGGCGGGAATGTGGCGAGGTAAAGGCATTGTGCCGACGTATGAGGAAGAAGCCGCACTTGCCTTGCTCGACCAGTGCCAGGTCTTGGGCTCACCCGAATCCCACACCGCGGCGGTCTGAACGGCGGCGCCGGCGATGTCTTGTGCAGTGTCATTAATGAGATGCACATCAATGAGTTGTGAATCTCTGCGACGAGCGGTTCGCCGTACGGAAAACGAGATTCGTAAAGCCTGTGAGGTTGCTGCGAACAGGTCGGCATCGCGGCCCAAAAGCACGTAGCCGTTGAGGAGCCGGCGCGAACGGCGGAGCCCGTCCAGTTGCGACAGCGACTTCACCTGAGGAAGCGGGCGAATTTGCGGGCGACTTGGATCCGCGCGCGACATCGCACGTCTTGTCGATTCTTTGCGTCGCAGTATCGAGCGCGAAGCATCGGGCTGCGTCCACGCCACGAGTGAAGGGTGGTAACCAAATGCTTCTGTCGACTGTCGTAGTTCTTTGGCGTCGGAGAACACCTGATGAATTGCGATGAGGCCATTGTGATCAGCAAAATCGAGTGTTTTCGCAGTCAAACTCGGGTCATCGCAATGAACGGCGTTGACGCCTGACGCACTATGCACGTCGGCTGCCGAACACGCGCGAACAAGAACGCGCTCGCCGTTTACGCGCAGGAACCCTCGACTCATTTCGACATCACGGAAGCCGACGCTGAACTCGTGCGAGTCACTGACGCGATGCGGATGGCGAGGATCGGCAACTTTCACGATGGCTTGTGAAAGTTCTGCAGGGCCGAGGCCCTTTGGCCACCAGAGAGCCGGACGGTCGATTACAAGGTTCCATCGCAAACGATTGCGGCCGGCAGCGAGGCTGCGTTGCAACTCATTCTCGATACCGCCCACGATGGTTCGAACGGTGACCTCTACGGTGTCGCGTGCATCGAGCTCCGCCCAGAATGAGAGTGTTGCCTGTTCCTCGGAAGCGTCGGTGCAGATGGTCTTGAGACGCGAGATGCGAACCGGCCCGGTTTCCTCGAGGCGAACCGAGCCGGCATCTCCGGGAACATGAGCGGACCGGGGGATTTGCAGGGCTACTACGTGCTCGTCGCGAGCCATCACGGCGTCGGTGATATCGAATGCAGTGGGCACGATCATGCCGTCGACGTCACCGGTGTAGGTGCCATCGAGCCAGACATGGGCGTCGGAGCAGGCGATGTCGAATACGAGCCAGCTTCGGCGTCCTTGAGCTGATCCTTCGGACTTGAAACGCTGCCGAAATCGCCTCACGTGGTCGCTCGGACCGGAAAGGTCGCCGGCGATATCCCACGACGAATCGTCGAAATTCAGCTGTGCAAATGCGGTCGGAGTGTCTTCGGACGTGTCAAAGGTCTTCCACGACCCGGATATTTCATGACTTGTCGGAAAGTTCTTCGGGGCCACGAATCCCCAGCTTGACAGACATACGCGCCTCGTTCATGACCATCGATTAATGGCCATGGACCGAATCTCACTTGCACGTTGGCGTTTCAGCGATAAAGATCACATCCTTGTAATTACATCGGTGACAGCTGATTGCCCGCAAGGGCGTCTGGTGTTGTTTTTTTGAGGTAAAAGGGGGGCTCCACCGATGACAGACCTATTGAAGATCTTCACCGAGGACAGAAGTTGGCAATCCCGTGCGAACTGCATGGGCGTCGACCCGGATTTGTTCTTTCCCGAAAGGGGCGCCTCCACGAGAGAGGCGAAAGAAGTGTGCAAGGGCTGTGTTGTCCGAGATGATTGTTTGGAGTTCGCGCTGGCCAACAGCGAGAAGTTCGGCATCTGGGGCGGCATGAGCGAGCGCGAGCGTCGCCGTGTGCGTCGTTCACGTGCGCAGGCGGCCCGTAACGCGCCTGCCGTCTAGAGACTTTTCCGGGCTGGAGCCCGTCTTTCGAGGCGGGCTTCAATTGTTTTCTCGGGAGACAAGTCGAGCTCATCGAGGCGTCCGGGGGGACATTTCTCGATGACCACCTGTGGTACCAGGCCTACGAGCTCGGCACGGTCGACATCCGCGTGATGTGCAACGAGGTCATACGCGTCCGCCGGGCCAACCTTTAGCGGTGCGATGAGATTGCAGGACACCTGAACTTCGTTGCCGACGGTCAAGCCAAGAGTTCGCAGCTCTGCGCTACGGAGGTCGTGAGCGATCTTTTTCGCAAGCTCGATGTCGCTGTCCCGCAACCACAGGTTGTAGGCGATCAAAATGTCCCGTACGCCGACAGCACATGCGCCCGCGCTCGGGTGTGGGTTCGTAGGACCGGTGTCGGGCGGAAACATGACGAAGCCGTTCTTACGCACTTCCGGCAACGTCCGCTCCCGTTCCTCCACGACCTTTGTCCCCTCACGCGGACTAT
>JBBSGY010000345.1:0-3785 GCA_038253645.1 Acidimicrobiales bacterium | reverse complement strand
CCGGCACTGCATCGAGCACCATCGTCATGTCGGCCATGTGGTCGTAAAGGGAAAAGTCGTTGCACGGAATTTCGTCGATGCCGGCTTTCGACAACTCGGTCCATGTTTGGTGACGCAACGCGGATGCGGTTGCGAGCAGCTCATCTTTTGATGACGAGCCCTTCCAATATGACTCCGTCGCACGTTTCAGTTCTCTGCGACGCCCGATTCGCGGCCATCCGTAAACGGTGCTAGCGACTTGTCCAGCTGTATTCGGCACTATGCCGTTCTCCTTAGCTCATATCGGCCTTCCCTCGAGGCCTCAGACGTTGAACTGTTGGCAGGTCTTCGGACTTGTGGACGCTCCCGGCTACCTTTTTGCCGGTGTTTCTAACAACGATCGCTTCCCAGGGTTTGGGCCCCAGTGCTTTTGACCGCCTTCGATCCCACTTACCGCTGCGGGGCAGCTCCGGATTTGGCTAAAAGACCGCACCGAATTCCCTTTTGCTCCATCTCGCCTTAGCCAGATGAACCAACAGCACGAACCATGCTAGTGGGCGTCGTATTGTCTTCCTTCAATGGAACACATGAAATGGTGGGGTTGGGGCGAAGAGAGCGTTTCGTTCACGCATAGTGACAAGCCGGGTCTTGCGCCGTTCGTAAAGAAGAAGATCGGGCTCGATGTCAATGCGAGTAGCTCGCAGGTCATCGATTTTGACTCACTACACATCCCTGATGCGGTGGTAGACGTCGACATGCTGGCTTCGCTGGTCGAGATTGCGGGCGATGAACATGTGTGGACCGAAGCGCGCGTCCGCGTTGTCCACGCATATGGCAAAAGTTTGCGTGATCTACTGCGCATTCGTCGCGGCGACCTTGGCCGCCTGCCTGATGTAGTTGTCTATCCGGCTGATGAACGCCAGGTAAGCAAAATCGTAGAGCTCGTTCTCGAGCACGACGCGGTGCTGATTCCTTTCGGCGGGGGAACGAACATTTCTGGCAGCCTCGAAGCACCTCGCAACGAAACGCGCACTGTCATCTCCCTTGACATGATGCGGCTCGACAAGGTCATCGAGATCGACGAGACGTCTCGACTTGCTCGAATTCAGGCGGGCGCTTATGGCCCCCACCTGGAAGAGCAGCTCAATTCCCAGGGTTGGACGATCGGTCACTTCCCGGACAGTTTCAAGCACTCGACGCTCGGCGGATGGGTGGCTACCCGCTCGTCGGGAATGCAGTCGGACAAATATGGTGACATCGCCGATCTGACTCGCGCCGTTCGCGTGATTACCCCGATGGGGCTCTTGGAAACTCGTGCTGTGCCGAGTGAGTCCACCGGTCCGAGTGTGCGAGAGATGATCCTTGGCAGCGAGGGCCGCTTTGGCGTGATCACCGAGGCAACGGTGCATGTGCACCGCATGGCTGAGGAGCGCAAGATTCTCGGTTACCTGTTTCCTACCTGGTCTGTCGCGCTGCGCATAATGCGCGACATTGCGGCAAGTGATGCAACACCCATCGTTACGCGCGTTTCTGATGCGAACGAGACGCAATTTTCTTTCGCGACAAAGAAAGGGGCTGGGTTTGTCGACAAACTTCAGTCTGGGGCGCTTAAGTTGTTCCTCCAGAAACGAAAGCATTTTCAGCTCGATCAAATGTGTCTTTCGTTCATCGGTTACGAGGGCTCGGCCGATCATGTGAAGCGCCAACGCAAGATCGTCGGTGACATCGTTTCCGAGCACGGTGGACTTTGTGTCGGCAGCAGTCCCGGTGAGTTGTACGACCAAAAGAAGTTCGACACACCTTACATTCGTGACTTCTTGTTGGACCGTGGGTCTTTGGCCGACGTGTCGGAAACAGCTGCTCCGTGGGCGCGGTTACAAAGCCTTTATGACGGTGTCATCGAGCGGGCGAACAAGGCGTTCGAAGATCTCGATGTCCGCAGTTTCATTATGTGCCATATGTCGCACTCGTATCACTCGGGCGCGTGTCTGTACTTCACGTTCGCGTTCGTACAGTCGTCGAAAATCGATGCGGTCGCGCAATACGATGCAGTAAAGGCAGCAATTCAGCAGGCATTCATGGATTTCGGTGCGACGCTGTCGCACCACCACGCGGTTGGTCTCGAACACGCGCGCTGGCTCGAAGACGATGTGTCCGCGCCGGGAGTGGCGATGGTGCGAACGCTCGTGACGGGTGTGGATCCGGGACGTAATTTCAATCCGGGCAAGATCATCCCTCACTACTAATGGCTCTCGTCGACAGCTTCGGGCGAATTGCCACCGATCTGCGTGTCTCGGTGACTGATCGGTGTGACTTGCGCTGTCTTTACTGCATGCCCGAAGAAGGTCTGACGTGGACGCCATCCGACGAGATCCTCAGCTTCGCCGAGATCGAACGATTGCTACGCGTCATGCAGACGTTAGGTGTGACAACTATTCGCCTTACCGGTGGCGAGCCTTTGATGCGTCGCGACCTTCCGAACCTTATTGCGCGCATCAAACAACTCGGTGTCGAGGACATCTCGATGACGACGAACGGAACGATGTTGGCGCGTCATGCAGACGCATTGAAACGGGCGGGGCTGCGACGAGTCAACGTGAGTCTTGACTCGTTGGATCACGATCGCTTTACAATGATCACGCGTCGTGATCGCCTCGAACGCGTTCTCGAAGGCCTCAACGCAGCATCGTCTGTCGGACTCTCACCTGTGAAGATCAACTGCGTCATCGTGCGCGGTGTCAACGATGATGAGGTTGTGGCTTTCGCGGAACTGGCGCGCGTGACCGGCTTCGACGTTCGCTTCATCGAATACCTTCCACTCGACGCCGATCAACAGTGGACAGCGGCCGGCGTTGTTCCCTCGGCCGAGCTCATCACTCGCATCGACGCGACATACGAGCTGGAGGCGGAGGTGGCACTCGAGGCGGCGCCATCTCGAAATTTCCGTTTCGCCGACGGCGCGCCGGGCTCGGTCGGGTTCATTGCAAGTGTGACTGAACCGTTCTGCGAAAGCTGCAATCGAATTCGATTGACTGCAGATGGGCAATTTCGCTCGTGTTTGTTCTCCGTGAAGGAGCTGGACTTAAGGGCGATGATTCGTGGCGGAGCCGAGGATGCGGAGATGGCGTCGGCAATTGTCGCGTCAGTCGCGAACAAGCAAGCCGGCCACGGCATCGGAACCCCGGTATTCGTGCGTCCCGCCCGGTCGATGTCGGCCATCGGCGGATGAGCGTCGAAGCGTTCACGCATCTTGATGAACATGGCAGCGCACGTATGGTCGACGTTACCGAAAAGGCCTGGACGGGTCGCCGGGCGGTCGCAAGATGCTCATTGATCTCTGCGGCCGATCTCTCGCAGATCATTGCCACCGATGATTTGACTGCCGCTGAGACCGCCGGACGGCAAGCCGCTAAACGTACGAGTTTGCTTATTCCGCTTTGCCACCCACTGCCGCTCGATGATGTCTGTGTCCGCGTGTCAGTCGACGGTCCGCGTGTTGATATCGAGGCGGAAGTTCAAACGTTCGCGCAGACGGGTGTCGAGATGGAAGCATTGACCACGGCATTGACCGCAGCGCTTTTGCTGTTCCACGTGGTCGTGTCGCGAGACCCGTCGGCGCAGGTGCAAGACCTTGCCGTCTGGTCAAAAGCCGGCGGCAAGTCCGGTCCATGGGGCCGCGCTACCAATCGCTCCCGTTAATTCCCGCTCGGAATGACCGAACGCTGATAGGAAACGGTTGTTTTCTTCCTCAGTGCTGATTGTCACGCGGATGCCTTCGTTACTGAACGGTCTGATGATTGCGCCTG
>JBBSGY010000344.1:0-3793 GCA_038253645.1 Acidimicrobiales bacterium | reverse complement strand
GGAACCCTTGAAGAGTCCATTTTCGCCGAACGGCTCAAGACTCTCGGCACGAAGGCCGCAGAATTACGGAACCTTCGAGAGGACCTACAACAGGAGATCAACAACACCGAGTTACCCACACCAACGGCACAAGAACTCGACGACTTACGCCAACAGATTGCCAACATCATCAGCCACGGTGACAACTCAGCAAAGAAGCGGCTCATTCAAGCGCTCGTTCATGAAATCCGGGTCGAGAACCGCGACCACATCACACCGGTTTTCAAGATTCCGCCAAGTGGCGGAACCGGAGCGGAGGACTCGGTTCGCGCCCAGGGTCGTTTAGTGGAGATGAGGGGAATCGAACCCCTGGCCTCAGCATTGCGAACGCTGCGCTCTACCGACTGAGCTACACCCCCGAAGGAGTCCACACTTTACCTGCTCAGCTTGAGTGCTTCTGCCAGAAAGGCAATGTGGCGAAATTGAATATCGCGCCATAATCATTGCCGGATGCCGTCAGCACCGGAGGCCCAGTGGTAGATGAGTTCTGCCCAGCGGCAGTGAACCCGCGAAAAGGCGGCCGTTCAAGGGCCAAGTCTCGTCGTACGTGCCAGAGGTCGTCGCTAACTGTTCGGCGAGCCCACCACGGTCAACGCAGCCTGTTACGAGATTCCGAGCCGCTGTACCCTCGTTCGTATGCCCGCGGCGTCCGATCCAGAACAGTTGGTTGAACTCCACTCGACGGCGGCCGAACTCACACGACGCGGCACCGCCGTCCTCCAGAAGCTACCGGGCGCAAGACCAGCATGAAAGGCTCGCTCGCGCTTCGTCTCCGCAGAGAAATACCACGGTTAGTCGGGCGCCAATGCGCTTTGGTCGTATGCGGTTGATCTACTCAGCCATCTTGGAGTGCGCGAAAAGTCAGCGTTGGCATTCGGCACAGCGCTCGCCGGATTAACAATTTCTCCCGCTGTCGCATTGGCAGCATTCGTTGTTGTGGGGGGCGCTTCGGTAGCAGGCCCGGCGATCGAGGGCGTCAGTTCCGTCGTTCAAAGAACCCGGCGCCCCCTTTGCGAACGTCAAGACACTGAGGCAATGTTGGAAACAATTGCGGAAACATCCGGAACCTTTGTAGAGCTCGAGGACGGCATGCGTCCACCAGACGATGTTTTTCCTGACACGATCACCTTGCCGAGTGTGAGCAGTTCCCCCAACAAACCGATTGAGTTGAATATTTTCGGATTGCGTGACTACTTCGCAGATACACGACTAGGCCAATCTGTACCAACAGATCATGTTGAACTGGCGCTTGCATTCACACAACGCGCGAGTTCAGTTATCAATTGGTATCTGACGCGCACCGCAGCGCTGGGGGATGTCACTCCGTCGCTCAAAACCCAGCGGTTCGATCGGACCTAAGACACGCACGTTTGGGGAACTGGCCCTTCGGCGCCTCACGTAGTTCACGACCTCGGGGGACTACGAGGAGTGGGCTTCGATTGCGCGCTTGAGCTGCTCCTGCATGACGGTGGTCGTGTAATCGCTGCGGGTGCGCTCCAACACCGCACGAAACGCATCGGTTGTACGACGAAGGCCACCTGTCAAAGCGTCTGGAAAGTCGATGCTCACCAGTAACTCGTAAACATCGTCCATGTCTTCGAGCAACTCATCACCACGGCCGATGTTGCCGAGGCGCAACTCGTCGAGCAAGAACCGGCGTAACTCCGACGCTGCCTCTGCGAGTCCGTTCAACCAAGCCGCCGGCTCGATCTGCAACGTGCGGTGGTCCGACAAAGGTTCGCCGAGCACGAATGCCGACATCAACTTTGCCTCTGCATATTCTTTCTCGGCGTCTGCAAGGAAACCCGCGTGCTTCACTTTTGGAAACGGTGCGAGCACTTCCTGCGCTGTAC
Organism: Acidimicrobiales bacterium; assembly: GCA_038253645.1. Classification (GTDB taxonomy): domain Bacteria; phylum Actinomycetota; class Acidimicrobiia; order Acidimicrobiales; family JBBSGY01; genus JBBSGY01. The sequence continues at coordinate 1,901 of JBBSGY010000344.1, read as the reverse complement.
GCAACGATTCTTCTGCTTCGCCGGCCATTGCGGCGGCTTGATCATGCTCACGACGATGCACCATGCGAATCGAACGACTGCAGCAGCGAATCACCTGGCGACAAGCAGGTAAACCTTTTTCACGCGCTTCGTTCGCCGCGATCATCGTTTCGAGTATGTCCGTGCGCAACGGGAGTAGCTCTTCCGCGCGACTTCGAGATTCAGACACAGCGTTGTGCGCCTACGGCTAGAGAGCCGCGTGCGAAACCTCTCGGGTTCCGCCTTCGCCGAATGCATCGGCGCGCACGAGATCGAACTCGGCGTTCACGCGGCGCTCGGCATGTTGCCTACGGACCTGCGCAAGCATCACAAGATAGGAAACAAGCACCACGTCGACAATGGCGTGGATCACAAGAATCGACGACAGACCCGGAAGCAGACCGGCGACGAGGGTGGCGCCTGCGGTTGCGAGAAGGCCCTTGGCGATCTGACGGCGGCGGCGCCGGAGACTGAGGCGGCGCGCCTCGGAGATCCAAATGTATGGCATCGGTTCACCGTGGGCAGAACCGGCCAGTGCGCTGGCAGCGGGTGCAGTGCTGCGCAAGACTCGGAGGTGGCGGTTGAATCGACCGATCGACTCGACCGGGTTGCCGGCGAGGCGTGAACGAACCAGCGGCGGCAACAGAAAGGCTGCCCAGATGACCAATAAAACAACGAGAACCAACACGCCTCCCGGTTAACGGGTTCGGCGGGCGAAATTAGCTGAGATTCACCGAGAATCGGTGGATGCCTACACGCATGTGATTCGTTTACAAGTCCTCATCGTCCACGAAGGGCCTCGAAATCGTCCCGCCCTCGAGGGGGTCGATGTCGTCATGCGATGGTCGACGCCAGTTGCCATTGCGGCCGCCGGTCTTTTCCCAAAGCATCAATTCGCCGACGCTCATTGTGCGGTCGGTCGACTTGCACATGTCGTAGACAGTGAGCGCGGCAATCGAACATGCCGTCATCGCTTCCATCTCGACACCTGTTCGATCGACGGTCTCGACCTGCGATTCGATCTCTATGTGGTCGTCGCCGATCATGAAGTTTACATAGACAGAACCGACCAAAAGCGGGTGACACAACGGAATGAGCATTGCCGTCTGCTTGGCGGCCTGGATGCCTGCGATGCGAGCCGCACCCAACACATCGCCCTTGGTTATCGCGTTCGACGCCACCGCTGCGGTGGTCTCCGCCTTCATGAAAACCTTGCAACGGGCCAGCGCTCGACGGTGGGTGGCCTCCTTGTTCGGAGCGCTGTTCGCCATGCGGGCGCGCCCGAGCGGATCGAGGTGAGTAAGGCCCCCTGAAGTCATATCCACGAGTCTACGACCAACAGCCCCGCCCTGGGCATTCCAGCTCCTCCGAGGTCGCGACACTTACCCACCGGAAATGTGGAAAAAGGTCGCATCCTCCCCTTCGAGGCGTTTTCGGAGCAGCCTTCAGGGGCGATCGAGAACTTCGCGAAGGAACATGCGGAACTCCTCGCCGAGGTCTTCGCGCTCCAACGCGAGTTCAACGGTTGCTTTGAGGAAGTCGATCTTCTTGCCGATGTCGAAACGGCCCTTGTCGAACACCCAACCCCAAACCTCTTGCTCGTTGATCATGAGCGCGAGCGCGTCCGTGAGCTGAATTTCGCCACCTTTGCCGGGTGGCGTGCGTTCGATCGCGTCGAACACATCTGCAGTGAGCACATAACGGCCCATTACCGCAAGGTTCGAAGGCGCATCGGCCGGCGCCGGCTTCTCGACAATGCCCTTGAGTTTTACGAGGTCTTCATCTGTCTGTTCGACGTCGGCGCATCCGTAAGCAGCAATGTCTTCTTGCGGAACGCGCTTGAACGCGACCACCGACTGGTTGAGCTTTTGGTGCGAATCCAT
>JBBSGY010000343.1:0-3806 GCA_038253645.1 Acidimicrobiales bacterium | reverse complement strand
TGAAGACCTTTTCGCCATTCGGACCGGTCGACGGGCCATCGCTGCCGCCGATCAATGCAATACCGGTTACTCCTGCAACCACAATAAGAACAGCCAAGATCGCACCCCCTGCCCCGATGAGCTGGTTGTTCTTGAGCTTTCGGGACGCCTTTGGCTCCTCCGCCGGCGCGCTCTCGGTCTCATCCGACACTCCAATACCCCCCGGTATCTATTCAATTTTGCTGCTCGGCGTTACCCGCTCAGTCGTGCTTCTAACAGGTATTCTGCCCGCTCCGAGCGCGAAGTCGCGGCCAAGGGCACAAGACAGCTTGCGGGCCGCGTGAGAGTTACGTTTTCATATGTGATCAACGAGAACTACGTCACCCCCGTCGGCGCCAGCAAAGAGTTTGTCGCGCCTGAGACCAAGATCCCGTCGCGTGAACAAATCACAAGTCTCCTGAAGAAGCGCGGGTTTGAAATCGAGCTCGGCGATCCGATCAAAGGCGGCAGTGTCTCACAAGTCTTTTCCGGCGTTGGGCCCGGGAAACGCCGCCTCGTAGTCAAGCAGACAAACGACTCGGTTCCATATGATCCGACCCTGATCATACTAAGCGCAAAGGGTCACTTCGTTGACACGGCACTGCTGCAGTTTCTCGATGGCGTCGTGCGCGTTCCGCAAGTCGTGCAGAGTTATAACGACGTTCCACTCACCGTTATGGAAGATCTGCGTGCAGACGGGTTTATTTTGATGAGCGACATCCTGCAAACGGGAGTAATGCCGCCGTCGGGCACCAAGGTAGGGCTCGACATCGCGCTCATTCAAAGTGCGTTCAGCCAGCACCATGAATTCGTAACAATCACGTCTGGTCGTCAAGAGTTCTACGAACGCGGACTCGAACTACGCATGGCGTTCCCGGGTGAACAAAAGGAATACAACGCGCTCGAAGAACGCTTTACTACCGCTAACCAACAGCTCATTGCAGTTGACACACTCCCGAAGAACATGTTTGTAAACGAAAACAGCACGCCGGCGTGGATTGACTTTGGTCGCTCGACATGGGCTGACCGCGACTTTGCATTGCCAAACTGCCTTGCGCATTTCGTCATCTACGCGCTTGCGGGTTCCGTCGAACGCAGCGTCGTCGTCGAATTCATCCGTAGCGCGGTCAATGGTTACCGCACAATGCTGCCAATCGACGACGAACCGCTTTGCAAATACCTTGCATGTGAGGTTCTGCATCGATGGTCGGGTAAATGGATCGATGGCATCGAAACAGCACAACAAAAGCTGGCTCTCGTAGAATTCGGGCTCACAGTCTTCGAGCGCGACGTGAGTTCATTCGACGAACTTTGTTCATTGATCGAGAACTGATCAGGTCCCGCTTCGTTCAATAATTAACAATTCGACGCTCATCTGAACAGTTCTCGTAATTCTTTTGAATCGCGACAATTCGTCTTTACCGTGCCTGCCGTGCAAGGCGTCAGGTCTGGTCAAACAGTTGTAGTTGTAGGTGCGGGAGTTTCCGGATTGACGACGGCATTCAAACTCGCGTCACACGGCGATCGCGTAACTCTTGTCAGCCGAGATGATCCCCAGGAGACAACATCCGCCGTCGCAGCAGCGTTCTGGTGGCCGTACGACCTCGAACCGGTCGATCGAGCGCGTGCCTGGGCAACGCAATCTTTTGCGCACTTCAAAAGGCTCGTCGGTGACACACCAAACGCGGGCGTTCGGATGCGCAGTGGAATCTATCGCCAACCTATTGGTGGTGCCGCACCATGGTTCTGCGGAATGCTCGAATGGAAACGCACTCGCGAGCCGAATGCGAACGTCATTACCCACTCGTTCAAGACTCCCATTATCGACATGCCGATCTATCTCGAGTGGTTGAAGAGGCAGTGCGCACAGACGGGCGTCATCTTCAAACAGTCCGAGCTCAAGTCACTCCATGAGATCGATGATGCTGACATTGTCGTCAACTGCACAGGTCTAGGCGCGCGAAGTGTTATTGGTGACACCCTCGTGCGGCCCGTGCGCGGCCAGGTGGTCGTGATGGCGGAAACCGGCATTGATGAGTTCGTCAAAGACGAATCACAACCGGGAGTGGCGACGTACATATATCCCCGCATCAACACAGTGATTCTTGGAGGAACGACCGAAACCAGCGACGCAACAACGCCAAGCGAGCTGACAACGTCGGCAATCATCGAGCGGTGTGCGGCAATCGACAGTCGCGTGCTGGACGGTCGCGTAGTGAACGTTTTGGTCGGTTTACGGCCACATCGTGCGACGATACGTCTGGACGCCGAGCACCAACCCGGCCACCCTCTCACGGTGCACAATTACGGACATGGCCGTGCGGGAGTTTCAATCTCGTGGGGATGCGCGGCAGAAGTTGTCCGTCTCATTCACGATGAATGCACATGATGCGCTTTTCTTGTTTCAACAACGCAACTACACTTCGATATGCTCGAATCACCGCCGGAGCGGCTATTTGTCGCTCGATGCCAACCTGCGCGCTTTGCGGACCATTCCCGAACCGGTGACGGGCCGGTCCGCACATCTTGACGAACGATGGCGTGAGAACTAACTTTCATGATCTAGGAAACAAAGTGATTAGTAGGGGCACACGTGGCAAACGAGAGACAAGCAAACGAGAGACAAGCAAACGGCGGAGGTGCGTCCGGTTCCGCATCAGATCGTGGCGGCGTTCTGGATCACACAGCAGGCGTCTCCGAGGCTACTGACGCATCCGTCAGCCAGCGTCCAACGGCTTCGTAGCGATAGCACCTTCCGGTGTCACAGTCGTGCCAGCGTAATTTGCGGACACGACCTCATCAGCTTCGTTGAACAAAAAAGTCACGCTCTCACCGTCGTAGTACATGTCATCACTCTTTGTGATTGCCAACTCCGTCGGTGTTTCCATGATGAGCTCTTCATTGACCTGATCGAACGGAGTCCAACTCTCCGGGTTGATGCAAACGATCCGGTCGTTGGTTGCAACGATCTCGAGTGTCTCCCACAGATTTGCCAGTCGAACGTTGAGGCGGGCACGCTCGGGCACCATATCGCCCGTCGCGTAACGTTCGAAGTGATCCAGTGCTCCGAAGATTCCTTTCGCCATTGCAACGATCGGTGCGTCGATAGCATTCGCCATGACAAAGACTCCCAGGCCGCTATCTGGTTCGGCATAGCTGCATGAGCGATAGCCCACGAAGCCGCCGCTGTGCCCCACAACTTCACACCGACCGAACTTTTCGATCGCGAATCCGAGCCCATATTTGGTTCCACGACGCTCTCGGGGCTGCCAATGCTGACGATGAGCACTCCACAGGCTCGACTTTGCCGGTGCACTCAGAACGCGGTCATCGGCGTCTGATAGTTGGGCATTCAGAAACTTCGCCATGTCGCACGTGGTGGCATACCAACCCGTAGCCGGTGTGAACGAGTTGGTCGGCGTAGCTTTCGAGATCGGCTCGCGTCGCCCACTGACCGGGCGTGTGTAGCTCGTGGCTATCTGCGGCCCGATTTCATCGGCGTACGTTGTCAATGTCTGGAGATCGAGCGGGGATGAAATGTGGTCAGCGACGTATTCGCCGTATTGCTGATTGGCAACTGCTTCGACAATTTGACCGAGCAACGCGTAACCGAGATTGGAATACTTCAACTTCGTACCGCTGTCGATGACGAGATCAGCCTCCATCACCAATTCCGTTAGCTGGTCCACATCGGGAAATGGCTCGCTCAGCTGCCAGTAGTCGGCATGTTTTCCGTCGCGGATGATGCCGCTCCCATGCCACAGAAGTTGCCGTACCGAGACGGTTCG
>JBBSGY010000342.1:0-3818 GCA_038253645.1 Acidimicrobiales bacterium | reverse complement strand
GAAGTCTCGGGCAAACCAGTGATTCTTGTGATGAACAAGTGGGAAATGCTCGATGCCGAAGGACGTCTGAAAGCACAAGGAGAACTCACGAAACGTCTGTCGTTCGTTGGCTACGCGACAACCGTCAAGATCAGCGCGCTAAGCGGCAAAAGCGTCAATAAGTTGTTGCCCGCAATTCGTGAAGCACTCGATGCGTATGGTCGTCGTCTGCCGACAGCCGAAGTCACCAAGGTCGTGCGTGCGGCACAACAAACGCACCCGCTCACCGGCGTAAAGATCTTCTATGCAACACAGGGTGGCATCGAGCCGCCGACTTTCACCTTGTTCTCGAATCGCGAGATCCCATCGCCGTATCTCAGATTCATCGACCGCAAATTGCGCGAACATTTCGATCTCGGCCCAAGCCCGCTAAAGATTCGAGTGCGGCGAAAAGATGCCGGCTGAAGTTTCCACCGAAGACGAAGAGGACTACGAAGGCGCTCCGTGGCACTTCAAGCTCCTACTGATCGCGCTCGTCATTTACCTCGCGTTCCGCCTCGTTCAACTGATCATCTGGGCCGCCGGCAAACTGTTCTAGAGGTGCACGAACCACGCGAGCCCTTCAACCTATGATCTCGATTAATGAACTTGCCGTCTGCGCTCGGAATTGCTGACACCGACTCATTTGCATGGCAGGTGTTCCACAAACGTCACCCAAAGCTCATCGAGCGCCTCTTCGAAGCACACCCATACGGATCCCAACAGCGCGCAGCGCTGGCCGCGCTGCTCGAAGAATCCATTGATGGCGTAATTGCCGAGCTACCGGACGATGCTCTTTGGCAGGATTGGAGCCGCGGGATCACCGGCGCACCATGGTCACAAGCCACATTTCTCTGGGCGGAAAGTTATTTCTACCGGCGGATACTCGAAGCAGTGGGCTACTTCACGCCAGGCGCGTGGATCGGAGTAGACCCATTCGGTCCCTTCAAAGCCACCGAGCTGAGCGACCCCGTACTCAATGACGAGTATTCGTGGGTAAGACCGCCGGCGAGAACTCGACAGGGTTTCGAAGCAGTCGTGTTGTCATCACTTTATGGAAATCAGGCAGACCTCAGTTTCCTAATGCAAGTGGCAGGTGGCACTCATGACGACCGGCTCGTCGCCGACGACACCAATGTTCTCTGGGAATTTCTGGTCGGACAGCGCCCGGAGCGCGTCAACCTCGTGCTCGACAATGCAGGCCGGGAGTTGCTGTCAGATTTGATATTCGCCGACTTCTTGTTGACGTCGCAACTCGTGGACGAGATGGTTCTTCATGCCAAACCACACCCATATTATGTCTCTGACGCGACGACCACCGATGTCGGTAACTGTATTCGGCGTCTGAGCGCGATGCCGGGTGAGGCGGGCGCGGCAGGCGAAAGGATCATGCAGGCTGCAGCGGCCGACCAGCTTCGCATTCGTACGAATCCGTTCTGGTGCGCGCCGTTGTCGTTCCACGAAATGCCCGCTGAGCTCGTTGACGAGTTACAAGGAGGGCTTGGGATCTTCAAGGGTGACTTGAACTACCGGCGTGTAGTAGGAGATTGCGCGTGGGATCCGGTTACGCCGTTGCACGAGGCAGTCTCGTATCTGCCATACCCTGCCGCACTCTTGCGCACGCTCAAGTCCGAAGGCATCGTGGGTTTGGACGCTTCACGCGTGCGTGAACTGAATATACAAGATCCCGGTTGGCGAACGAACGGTACTCAGGCACTCGTTCAAGCCGTTGGACTCGCGTGATGCAGCAGGAATTTAATCAAACGGTCTCTACTGCGAAAACGCCTTGAACGAGTCGCAACAATGGCGTTTGAAGTCGTAGACCCCCTAGGTTTGGGGGCTAGCCTTACGCTATGACCGGGCCAGCATATGACCTTCCTTGGGAACCTCAGCCCAAAGACGACGCGTGGAGCAAAGCTCGCAAGTCGATCGAGAATGGTGATGTAGTTGCGCTAACTGCTGACGGTAAGCGCATTGCCGAGATCGTTCCAATGGGCTTGGTGGATGAACTAGAGGAGACAGTAGAAATTCTTTCCGACAACGAAGCCGTGCAGGCACTTCTCGATGCCCGGCGATCGATTGAAGAGGGCGACGTAGTGCAAGGCGTTGATGCTGTGCGAGCATTGCTCGATCAGCGGAAGTGAGCAACACTTACGAACTCGTCCTTGCACGGCCCGCTTGTCAAGCAATTGCAGACAAACTTCCACCGGCCGTTGCAGGAGCAGCCGTCGAATTCATCACTTCTCCTGTGTGTGACTCTTACATCGATTCCGAAGCCTTCGTAAGGAGCCAGAGCGTCTCATTGATCGGCATTGAAAGGCCGTGCCCCTTGCCGAGTCGGACAGCTTCGCCGTTCAGAGCGTCAACTTCGGTGGGACGGTCGCTTTCGAGATCTTGCAGCATTGAGGATCGATGGTCCTCAAACAGCCAGTTGTCCATAATCCGTTCGTAGGGATCGAACAACAGGCGCACGCCCTCCGCATCGGCGAGAGCTGTCAATTCGGCTGAACCCCTTCGAAGAAGCTCAGTTGCCTCCTCACTTCTCCGCAAATTGCCAAAAGACTTTCGTGTCAAAGCGCTGAGCGCATTCTGACAGCACGCTTGCGCAAATTTGGACCACACTTCTGCTCGAATGTTGTCAGATACATTCACGTTGATGCCGGCATCGCCGAACAGCTTGCTAATAGTGACGATTCGCTCAGTAAGCGTTGCCGCCGGCTCACCGATAACCGTGACACCTGTCGCGGCCATCTCTACGGTTGAGTCGGCTTGTCGCCGTCCCGAGTAACCCGTCTTGCCACTAATGACTTTCGCTGCACCACATGCATCACGAAACGCCTGTTCATGAGCAAGGCCGTTCTGTAGTGACAGGATAACTGCGTCCTGTCCGAGGTGCGATGCCATGACGGAGGCAACCTCATTTGTGCTGTAACTCTTAACAGCCACGATTACGAGTTCGGCGTTCGCAAGACACGTGGGATTTGATGTTGCATTCACACGATCTACAGTCCGCTGACCATCGGGTTGCAAGATGGTAATTCCCTTGACGGCAACATCAGCCGCTTGCTCTTCGCGCCGCACCAAGAGGTTTGTTTCAGCGACTCTGGACAAGCAGGCGGCGTGGATCATGCCGATGGTTCCGCCACCAATTACCACGACCCTCACGTTGTTGATAGTAGGCAAATTCTCTTGAGCCTAAAGAACTTCTTCCAACGTGCTCTCGTAGTCATTACTCGTTTGCCGGCCAAGGATTGAGGTGTTTCGCGCGCCGTCTGTGAGTCCTTGCACGCACGACGGTTATTGAAGATGTGCCAGGTGTTTGCTCACAACTGCGAGAAACTCCTCGGCTGTGTTTGCAGTCTCTAAATCCTCGTACGGCACTGCGACATCGCAGATTTGCCCATACATGTCGCTGCGAGCCTGAAGCAACTCTCGGTAGCACCTCGCTAGAGCTGCGTCGTTCGTTTCTCCGTCGGTTGGTGTATAGAAGTCGCCAAAAACAACGGGCTTTGGTTCGTGCAAATAACGTCGAAACATCTCGTCTTGAAGGCCGGCCGGCGCCGATAGATAAACGACCACTGAACACCGAGCGAGCTTCGAGCAAATCTCATGGCCGGCGTGAACAATGCTGCCCATCGTGTCAATGACAGCGTTCTGATGGTTGGCAACAGTTCCGTCAAAGAGTTCGTTCATAACTTGGCGTTCAAGCTCCATAAATGTGTTTTGGTTCATCTGGTACCGGTCGTCATACGGCATGCCCATCCAGGCGGCTACATCTGTTATCCCGCCTGAATATCCCT
>JBBSGY010000341.1:0-3821 GCA_038253645.1 Acidimicrobiales bacterium | reverse complement strand
CGCGTTCGAGTGCGGAAAGCAACGCTCCACGTCCCACGAGTGGAACGTCATCTTGGTTGTCGCTGATGACAAGCGGTTCGTCTTCGATCGAAACGAGACGGCGTCCGTGAATTTCGAAATGGCGCCGGCGCGAGATGCCCATCGGGAATCGGCCCGTTGCCCTATAGAACGGCTCTGCAACGGGCGCACGCCAGTCGACGACAAGCGGCTCTTGATTACGTCCGGATATGCCGAGGCGCCCGATGTAGAAACGCTCGCCACCGGTCTCGTCGATTCGTCCGAAACAGAGTGGCTGGTTGCCGATATCGAGCTGCTCGAGGCGGCCCAAACTCGATCGCACGACCACGTCACGTTCGGTTCGAGACTGAAAAGTACCGCCCTTGCCAAGATCGAGCACGTCGATCATCGCTGCGCGAGCGGCCGCGCGAAGTTCCTCGACCCTTTCATAGGCGTGGTCAAGATAAGCCTGTTCGGCGACGAGGTCTGGATGCGAACTCACGGGGTATGCGAGCTTACGAGGAAGTACGGTCCTTCGTTGTGACCGCTCTCGACCCCCTCTTTCTGGAGGCTTGCCGTAACGAGCGGCCCGAGCGCACTCCCGTCTGGTTCATGCGCCAGGCAGGGAGATCGCTGCCCGAATACAACGCCATCCGAGGCACCGGCAGCATCCTCGACGTGGTGCGCCATCCCGACCAGGTCACGGAAATCACTCTTCAACCCGTCCGCCGCTATGGGGTCGATGCTGCCGTTCTATACAGCGACATCATGGTTCCTCTCGCAGGGATGGGTTTCGGCGTCGACATCAAGCCGGGAGTCGGTCCGGTGGTCGAGCAGCCTTTCGCCTCGGAGGCTGACCTCGCCCGGCTCGACGGCTACGACCCGGACGAGCACACGCCGTATGTCACCGAAGCCGTGCGCCTGCTGACCAAAGAGCTGACCATCCCACTCATCGGTTTTTCTGGTGGCCCATTCACTCTTGCCGCGTACCTCATCGAAGGTGGGCCTTCACGGTCGTTCTCGAAGACCAAAACAATGATGCACACACGGCCCGCTCTCTGGGCTCGACTTCTCGACAAGCTTGCTGACATCTGCATCGCGTCGATGCGAGCGCAGGCCGAGGCCGGTTGTAACGCTCTGCAACTCTTCGACAGCTGGGCCGGTGCTCTTGCAGTGTCCGACTACGAACGTTTTGTGTTGCCTGCGTCCTCCAAGGTTCTCATCGGAATTGCCGGCGTCGGCGCGATACGTGTGCATTTCGGAACCGGAACCGGTGAGTTGCTCTCGTTGATGTCGCAGAACGCGGACGTCGTCGGCGTTGATTGGCGCGTCTCGCTTGAGGTTGCCCGCGCTCGCGTAGGCGGCAAACCCATCCAAGGCAATCTCGATCCTGCAACGTGTCTTGCGTCATGGGACGCTGTAGAAATAGAAGTCGACCGGATTCTGCGGGAAGCCGGACCAGCCGGCCACATCTTCAACCTCGGCCACGGTGTACTACCTGAAATGGACCCTGACCTGCTAAAACGACTTGTCGACTACGTCCACGGATATCAACATGATTGAAAGGCGGGTCGTTGTCGTCGGTGGTGGGATCAGCGGACTCGTTGCAGCCTGGACGCTCGTCCGCAACGACATGGCGCGCACCCCGTCTGCACGCGCGGTCACAACACGCGTCACCGTTCTCGAATCAGACACGCGCCTGGGCGGCAAGATCCAAACGTCGGAATTTGCCGGAGCATCCGTTGACACCGGTGCCGATGCATTCTTGTCGCGCGTTCCGTGGGCACTCCACCTTTGCAACGAGATCGGGCTCGACGCGGAGCTGGTATCGCCGTCACGCACAACTGCCTATGTATGGAGTCGCGAAAGGTTGCGGCGTTTTCCTGAGCGTTCCCTGTTTGGTGTGCCATCGCATCTGCGTGATGTCGCGCGCACCCGATTACTTTCAGCAGGAGGCATGGCGCGCGCAAGTGCGGATCTTGTTCTGCCCGGTTTCATCGGACGCGCTGACGACGATCAGTCGGTCGGCCGTTTAGTCGGCTCGCGATTGGGACGCGAGTTCGTCGATCGTGTTGTCGATCCACTGATCGGCGGCATCAACGCGAGCAACGTTTACAACCTGAGTCTCAACTCGACCGCAGCACAACTCGCCGACGTTGCGACTCGTCACGCCAGTTTGGTGGGTAGCGTTCATGACCTCATGCGCCGTCGCGATCCATCGGAAGGCTCGAAACCCGCTTTTCGAACGCATTCCAGCGGGATGTCGGGAATCGTCGACACGCTCGCCTCACGCTTGACCGAAGCGGGTGCGGATCTGCGTACTCTGACGCGGGTAAAAGATGTCACGCCAACCGATTCCAAGGGTTGGGTCGTTACCACTGCCTCAGGAGAACAACTCGGCGCAGATGCGGTGATCCTCGCAACGCCCGCTCACGTGACCGACGATTTATTGATTGACGTTGCGCCGCAAGCATCACGCATTTTGCGAGAGATCGCGTATGCATCGGTCGCAATGATTCGACTCGCCTACCCTTCGTCGGCAATCGGCGCGCCGCCGGCCGGCAGCGGATTCGTTGTTCCCGCTATCGACGGACACCTCACTACTGCGTGCTCATGGTCGTCGTCGAAGTGGTCGCACCTCGCGCGCCCGGGCCAAGTAATCATGCGAGCATCCGTCGGCCGCGTCGGCGACGTTCGATTCGAACATATGTCAGACGTAGAGCTGGTTCGTGCCGTTCACTCCGAATTGGCATCAGCAATGAACATCACCGGCAGCCCACGCGAAGCAGACGTTACGCGCTGGACCGACGCATTTCCGCAGTACGAACCGGGACACGAAACGCGAATCTTGCGCTTAGAACGCTCGATAGCGCAGCTACCCGGACTCGCAGTTGCCGGCGCCGCGTATCATGGCCTGGGAATTCCCTCGTGTGTTCGCACCGCACGCGATTCCGCGGAAGCGTTGTTGGCACAACTCTCGCGCCAGCCGACGCCGCGAGCACTCACGTCGGGCCGCTGAAAGCATGCCTGAGCTGTGTGCGGAAGACCTACTTTTCGGCGGTTTTGCGCACACAACTTCAAGAACTCAGCCGGGTGGAAGAGGCGCTCCGAGCCGAAATGTGAACAAAGCGCGACCAGTGGGTTAATGGAGAAGTCGGAAAGGTGCCCCTGCGGAGCGACAGGCGGGCGCCGCCCCGCAAGAGCATGACTAGTTGTAACTATCCATCCTGGGCGGGTTATAAACGCCCGAATTACGCAAGTTCACAGAAAGTGTGATTTCTCAATAGATTTCCACCACCCAAAGCGTTTTCGCCCACCCCCCTCCGGCACCTGTTGTTAACTTTTAGGCACCTTGGCTGGTCAGCGCCGGGTGTTTTGTGACCCCAACGTTTCCCCGAGTGAAATGGTTGAGGTATGTCCGAAACCATTCAGGTCAGATCGCCATATGACGGCTCCGAGATCGGCGAGCTACCCAAGCACACCGGCATTGACGTCGATAAAGCCGTGACAGTCGCGACCAAAGCGTTGCGAGAGCAGCTCCCAGCCTGGCAGCGCGCCGAGATCCTCCATGAAGCGGCGAGAGCGATGAGCGAAGGGCGTGAGGAGCTCGCGCGAATCATCTCTGCGGAATCGGCGAAGCCGATCGCTACGGCTCGGACGGAGGCATCGCGAGCTGTTTCGACTTTCGAGTGGTCGTCGATCGCTGCCCGCCGTCTCGCCGGGGAAATGTTGCCGATGGAAGGCTCAATGGAAAGCGCCGGCAAGCTTGCCTACACGCTGCGCGTTCCGATCGGAGTCGTTGGCGCAATTTCGCCATTCAACTT
>JBBSGY010000340.1:0-3822 GCA_038253645.1 Acidimicrobiales bacterium | reverse complement strand
GAACGTGACCGCACCCGAGAAGGAATTCAGCGCGCACATTGCGCGCATCAGCGTTGTCTTGCCGGCTCCGTTCGGGCCGATGATGCACAGCCACTCACCACGGCCAACCTTGAAGCTCACATCGGATACGAGAGCCTTATCGCCAACGGATACATCGGCGTGGCTTACCGAAATCAGCCGACACCTCGCGCGGAACGCCACAACACCGCAATGAAGAACGGCGCGCCGATAAACGCTGTTACAACTCCGATCGGCAACTCCGCAGGAGCAAGTGCCGTGCGGGCAACAACATCTGTTGAAACAAGGAAAATGCCACCGGCGACGAACGCAATCGGAACCACCAGGCGATTCTCGTGGCCGACGACAAGTCGAACAATGTGCGGAACCACGAGCCCGACAAATCCGATCAACCCACTTACGGCGACGGCAGCGGCAGTGGCAAGTGAGGCCGCCACAATTACGCAGACACGTAAGCGTCGAACATCAACACCTACGCTGCGCGCTTTGTCGTCACCAACCGAGAGCGCATCGAGACGGCCGGCCACTGCAATCAATACGGTGCAGCTCAGAATTACATAGGGGAGTGCAGAGCGCACATTGCCCCAGCCTGCAGTCGACAGGTGACCGAGAATCCAGGAATAGACCTGCGGAAGGGTTTGCGCGTGCTGTTGTTGAACGTACGTCTGCACGGCCGTGAAAAAAGATGCTGTTGCAACACCGGCAAGCAACACGCTTGCCGGGTTGTGAGTCGGGTCTGCCACCGAGCCTGCGACATATGCAATTGCAACGCCGGCAAGTGCACCCACAAATGCGAGTGGCGCCAACAGTGGGCCGCTGTCGAGATAGACGATTGCAAGTGTTGCGCCGACACCGGCGCCCGCGGCAGCGCCCAAGAGGTAAGGGTCGGCGAGCGGGTTGCGAAAAACTGCTTGAAATGAGGCGCCGGCGATCGATAGCGCGCCGCCGACGAGAATCGCCAGCACGATGCGCGGCGCACGCAACTCCCAAACAATCGATGTCTGTATCGGCGTCAGCGACGATGAGACGTCGACGAACGGCGAACGGTCGATGATTGACTTGAATACGCCGCCCGGAGACAGGGAGACCGGGCCGACAAGTAACGCGCCGAGCCCGACGGCAACCAGTAAAACGACCGCCGCTGCAGAAGAAGCCGCGGTGCGTTTCATCTATGACCTATTGGCCGTCTCGTATTGCTTGATGTCTTTTTCCATCTCACGAACGAGGTCGACAACCCGTGGGCCCCAGCGAGATGCAAGGTCGCCATTGAGCACGAAAACTCCGTTGCCCTTGACGGCGTTCGAGCTTGCCCATCCGGGCCGTTGCGCAACCGTTGCAGCGCTTTGTCCGCAGCACTCCGCGTCAGCGAGAAACATCATGTTCGGGTTGGCGGCGATCACGGATTCCGCGGACATCTGCGGGTATGCATTGCTTCCTCCACTCGCGTCAGCAATGTTCTTGAGGCCCAATGTGGAAAGTATGCTGCCGGCAAAGCTGTTCGATGTAACGGTAAAGTACGTGTTGTCGAGCTCGTAGAAGTAAGTCGGCTGAGGTGTTTTCTTCTCAACCGAAGAAGTGATGAGCCGAATGTCGTCGCGCATCTTGTCTGTCACCTGCACGGCGCGATCCTTGTTGCCGGTCGCGGCCCCGATGTCGATCATTTGATCATAGACATCGTCGATGTTTGTCGCTGCCGACTCGACAAGCACCGGGATGTGCGCTGCGGTTAGAGACGCAACCAGATTATTCGAGTCGTTGGAAACAACTACGAGGTTTGGCTTGTAGCCGATTACGGCTTCGGCATTGGGCGTGTATCCGGAGAGCGCGGTGCGTGGCGCCTCTTTCGGATACGACGATTGGTCATCGACAGCGACTGTTTGTGCGCCGGCACCGACCGCAAAAAGCATTTCTGTTGCCGTCGGCGAAAGCGATACGACTCGCGTCGGCTGTGCAGGTACTTCGATTTCGCCGTTCGAGGCGGTGACTTTCAACGGGAACGTAGTGGACGCGTCTTTCGTTGCTTCCTTGGTGCCGCATCCGGAAACGAATGCCACGACCATCGCAACACTGAAAATCAAACCGCTCAATCGAAACCTGCGATGCACTGGCGCTCCTGTTCGTGGGTGGGCGCGTGCAACCGGCGAACCGGCCACATCGCCCAACTCCGAGGTGATGAAGTCATGCGTCGTGCAGGCGACCTGGCTTGCCCATTCGGGACCACAGTTGCGGGACAGCGCCGGAATCTCACCGAACTTCGCTACGCGAACGCTCCCGGAGACTACCCGCTGTGCGGGCGCTCACTCGAAGACCGGCAGGTCGAACGGCTGCTCCAGGTGGCGGAGATACATCGAGAGGTCTTCTCCGTGGTCGAAAGCAGCAGTATCGATCGGCAAATCACCTGGCGCGAACCACCGCATGTCGGTGGATTCGTTGTCCGGCTCTCCAACCTGCGCGCCGGCCTTTGCAAGAAATACGAACTCGACGTTCTGACGGTCGTCATTTCTCCGGTTGGGGCGACTGATTATCCGGAACAACGCGAGATCTGTCGACTCGTAACCTGTTTCCTCGAGAATTTCGCGCCGAATGCAAGTCGTCACGTTTTCATCAAAGTCCATGTAGCCGCCCGGGATGCCCCATTTCCCGCCCTCGAGGAGGAAATCAGCGCGTTTCACCAACAGGACGTCACCATTTTTATTGACGAGAACGGCCCCGGTTGTCACGTGGCGAAGATTCGCCTTCTTCCCGTTCTCGAATTCGCAAATGACCATCGCCGCACGCTAGTGCTCCATCCTGTAAATACCACGTGCGTCTTGCCGGCCAGATTTCCTTCTCGCTGCGTCATAAAATCTCAAGTATGGTTACGTCCTTCGATGTTCTTCCTTGCGAGAAGAAAATCTGACTCGCCAATCCTCGCGTGTTATTTACAGGATGGAGCACTAGAGGGACTGGTTCAACGTTTTCTCATTTCCTGCGTCGTTATGGTCATGCACGAACGAATTTCCACACAAAACACGGTTGTAAAGACGCAGGCAAGGTGGAAAGCCACGCGGTTTCAGCGACGGACCACGGGCGATACCGTGTGGATGTGAGTACCGAGGGCCCCGCAGCACTGTCGCCGGCAAAAGCCGCAATCGCAATTTCGATGGCCGTATTCGTCGGCGTCACGTCGATCTTTGTTGCTGTGATGGCATGCGCAATTGCACCGATCCAAATGCACACGACCGGCATTACAGGCAACGCGCAAGCCCCGAGCAACGCGGCGCGATGGTCTTGTTACGCGGTGGCGATATTCGCACTCGCGAATGGAGTGTTTGTGTTGCGCAGCGGACGCAAGAACTTCTCCGTAGCGATGGTCAGTACGACGGCGTTCATTGTAACCAACGTGTTGCTTTGTGTGCTCTACCTCAGGACGTGGTGACACGCTCGGCCGCCGGGTTGTCCTGGAATGCGTCGATCGCCGCGACTCCGAGCACGGTGAGCGCTGCTCCATACATGGCACCACCGATTCCATAAAGCTCGAATCCCAACAGCGCGCCGATGACAATTACCGCAGGTCCTACATAAAGGCCGCTCGACCTGACGATTCGCACCTGAATCAACATTGTGGATACAACCTGAGTCGCGATGAACAGCATGGCCACAATGAGGACTGTTCGCATAGATTCCAGCCCGCCCGTAAGCAACATGATCGGCAAAGCGCCGAGTAAGACGCCGAGGCTCGGCACCAAACTGAACGCAGCGAGCGTCAGTGCGAGCGGTGCGGGTGCGGGTAGATCCAGTGCCAGACAAACGAACCAACCAATG
>JBBSGY010000339.1:0-3832 GCA_038253645.1 Acidimicrobiales bacterium | reverse complement strand
GCGGGCAAGATGCGTGCGGGCAAGATGCGTGCGGGCAAGATGCTTCCAGGCGGCCGTGGTTGCGAAAAGTTAGAGTCCGCCAATGACCAGCGCCGGCGAGTTGTTCTCGAGTGCCAGTTCAGAGCTCCAGAAGCTGGGTGGCACCGACCTGCTGTTCACAGTCGATTCGCCGGTGCTCGGGCGGGTCGACGGTGAGATGCGCGAGCTCGGCGAAGGTGCTGTCCTTACGGCTGGCGACATCCGGTCTGTTGTAACCGAGCTGGTGCCGCAGGAGAGCCTCGAGCGATTCGACATCGACAAGGAGATCGATTTCTCGATTTGCTCTGCCAACGAGATCCGCTTTCGTGGCAACGCCTTTCACCAAAAGGGAAATCCAGCGGTCGCGCTGCGCGCAATTCCACTCGCGATTCCAACGACGAGTGACCTTGGACTACCGGAGCCGCTTGTGCGGCTCGCGGATCTGCCACAGGGTTTCGTGCTCGTTACCGGTCCTACCGGCGCGGGAAAGTCAACCACGCTCGCTTCTCTCGTCGATTACATAAACGCCAATCGAAAATGTCACATTCTTACGATCGAAGATCCGATCGAATACGTGCACTCGCACCGGCAGTCGGTCGTCAGTCAGCGTGAGATCGGCCAGGATGCGATGTCGTTTGCGCGCGCACTTCGGTCCGCATTGCGTGAAGATCCTGATGTGCTGCTCGTAGGTGAGATGCGCGACCCGGAGAGCATCGCGACGGCGCTCACCATTGCGGAGACCGGGCACTTGGTGTTTGCAACTTTGCACACCAACGACACTGCGCAGGCTATTGATCGCATCGTTGATGTGTTTCCTGCAGAAGCACAACAACAGATTCGGGTCCAACTGTCGACGTCATTGGCGGGAATCGCTGCGCAGCGACTGCTACCGAAGGTCGGTGGGGGTTTGGTGGCAGCGTTCGAGGTGTTGATCGCGACGCCGGCTGTACGCAACCTGATCAAAGATGGCAAGTCGAATCAGTTGCGCAACGTCATCCTGACCGGACAGGAACACGGTATGCAGACGCTCGAATCATCACTTGGCGCTCTTGTACGCGAAGGGCTGATTTCGCTCGATGACGCCTTGGCGCGTAGCACGTTTCCCGCGGACGTGACGCGAGCCGCCGGACCACAAGTGTGAGCTCGAGAGAGCGCGCCAATACGCTCCCTTATCGCATGCTTGCAGGCGTGGTGCCATGCCGTGGTGGGTGGTTGGTGCAAGCGGGGCGCCTACACGGCGTCAGTCTGTATCCCGTACCACCGGTGGTGATGCCGAGTGTGCAAGAGGTGCTCGACTGGAAGCCGGCGTTCGAAGTGATTGCGATGCATATTCCGATCGGGCTACCTGCCGAACGGGGGCCACGCGCGTGTGATCGTGAGGCGCGCGCTCTGTTGAAGTGGCCGCGGTCGTTGTCGATCTCTACACCACCGTCGCGACCTCAGGTTGAGTCTGACAGCGGTGATATTGCCTCGCAGCTGTTGCCGTGGATTGCCGAGGCGGCTCAAGAGATCGCGTCGTACAACCAACGGGTGGTACATGAGGTGCATCCCGAGTTGAGTTTTTTCGAGATGAACGACGGTGCGCCGATGCGTTACTCGAAGCACAAGGTGCCGGGCCGCGAAGAGCGTCGCGCATTGCTCATTTCGAAGATGCAGAACATTGTCAACGTGGTGGATCTGCCCCTGAGGGGGCCGACGCGTGCGAAGCGTCTCGACGCCTGTGCCTGCTTGTGGACCGCTCGACGATTGGCATCCCGAGGTGCTGCTATCCGCCTACCCGACATGCCCGAGTGGGACGACGAAGGCCTGAGGATGGAAGTCTGGCGGTAACGACCGGTCTTTGCCGACGCTCGAATTAGCGCCAGGTCTTCTGACAGGGGAACTTTCCCTGGCAAGTCGTTGCCCATACCGACCGTGCACGCGAAGAACCCCTCGACGAACGCCGAGGGGTTCTTCGCTGCAACGTTTGACTTAAGCGGTGTAACTCAAACCTGCGCAAGCGCCAACCTTGGTGAGGCTGATCGATGCCGGTGTAGTCGCGGTCGCTGCGGTAACCGCAACAGTGTGCAATGTCGAAGGCTGCGAAAGGAAGCCCTTGGTCACGAGCACGCTTTGGTCAGCGGTGTACACGGAACCCGTAGTCTGCGATGCAAAATACGCCTCTTCGGCGGTACGGAGTGTCGACGCGTCAGACTTGCAAGCGCTCAGTTGGCCCTTGTCTCCGATGCCACCAACCGAAAGGACGACGATTGCCGCCAAGATTGCGATGATTACGATAACGATAAGTAGTTCAATAAGTGTGAAGCCGGCTTCTTGCCTACGTGCCTTCAGACGGCTGTTGAGATGATTGCGCATAAGAGATTTCTCCAAGTTAAGAAGTGCACGGACTTCCGCGCACGAAGGAATACAAGATCAACTTGCTCTGATTGCGCCTCACAACCAGAGATACATGAACGTTTCTAAAGGCACAACCTCCAGAAGATGAATGTGCGCGAACTCATGGGACGCCCACCGCTCTCCAGGAGCTGATGCTCGGCGTCTGCGCTCCGTCGTTTCGCATTACGACTACTGCTTGAGCCTTTTCGATGGAACCCGAGGACGTTGTCGATTGCGCCGTTAGGACGACGAAGCGGTCAGTAAATGCCCACTTGGAGGGAGGGCCGTGGACCGAGAAACCATCGTTGATTGACCCGCTCGAGGCAAGCTCCAACGTGCTCGAGACCAGACCCGCCTCGATCCTTGCAACGCCGTGATTGCGAGCTGTGAGCGCTACCGGGCTCGAGGGGGCATAAACCGCACCATGAATAAAGAGTTCTGCCGTATTCGAGCTCGAATCGACAGAGAGGATGGGGCTGGCCTCGGCCTTCGCAAAGTCACTTCTAGGTGAAGGGTTCGGCACGCCGAACAACGAAACGCCCGCGCTTCCGGTGTCGCCGGACTTGGGTGACCGCGTATACAGCTCGATCGTATTGTGATTGCCGACGGTGATTTGGCTTGTGCCTCCCATGATGAGCTCGACACCGCGATCGCGCGTCGGGTCGGCACTCTGAGCTGCACCCGGAGCCGATAAACAGGGCGCAATTTGATCAGCGTGGTTCTTTGCAACGTCCGATTCTGGCGTGTCGCCAATCGCAGGGGCACTGGCGGCTGAAGGGGCACCGCCGATGAGCACTCCGTCGTTTCCGAGAGAAATCGATTGATTTACCAGGTAATACACTCCGCTAACCAAGTAGTTCACGTGGGTTGGGTCGAGCTGAATAGGCGTCGTCGCGTCATACGTGCCCGGATAGAACACGCGACATGTACCAACGGTTGCGAACGGAGCGGGAGTTCCCGGCTTGGTGAGCGGGAGTGAATATGCGTCCTTCGGCGATTGGTGAGCCTCGCAGTGCCACTCTGCGACATGTATTCCGGGTGGTGCCGTGGCAGGGGGAGTCGCACAGTGGTCGGGGCTATAGCCCTTATTGGCCAGTGCGCTGACATCGCTGCCACCGCTGATTGACGTTCCGCCCGTGATGAACAGGTCGCCCGTGAGTGTGGAGGTTCCACCTTGGCTTGCTTTGAGCGAGTTTGAACCCGTTGATGTGGTGACGACCGCGTATCCATTCAACGTGCGACCGTCGAGGAATCCTTGTTTGTTGTTACATGTCACCTGAACCGATGACCCGTTCACCGCAGTAGGAAGTGTGAGGGTTTTGGTCATGCCTTCGTTTGGGCAAAAGTCGCTGTTCGTTCGGAGTTGTTGAATTCCGAATTCAATTCCCGCATCCGCTGCATACGTACGTTGCTGATCGACCCGGACCAACGAGGTGGT
>JBBSGY010000338.1:0-3859 GCA_038253645.1 Acidimicrobiales bacterium | reverse complement strand
GGCCGGCAGTAACCGCGCCGGATGTGACGACGACAATCTCGTGACCGCCTCCTCTCAACTCGCTGACTTCGCCGCAGAGTTTGCGAATCGCATCTACATTGACCTCGCGGTCTGCGGTAGTGAGGGACGAACTACCTATTTTGACGACGATCCTCATCGCGCGTCGGGCTCGTATTCGAAAGACATCTGTCCGATGCGAACAACATCACCTTCCTGGGCTCCGGCCGCAGCCAGTGCGCGATGCACGCCCAGACCTGAGAGGCGATGGTGAATGTAGGCAAGCGCGTCATCGTCGGTGACGTCGTTGAGCGCAACCGCTCGTGCAGCATCGCGTCCATGAACAAGAAACGAGCCATCATCTTCACGTGTGACACGTACACCTTCGGGCTCGGGCCTGTGCACCACGTACGCGTCGACGACTTCTTTCTGTTCGCGCGCCTCGCGAACCAAGTTGCCGAGCTCGCCCATCAGTTGACGCACGCCGTCGCCCGTAACAGCCGAGACCGTGGGACCACTCCACTCGACTGTCGCTGCATCGGCGCGTGAACCGACCACTAAACGCGGACGAACGACCAGATCCGCGTTGTAGTTGCTGAGTTCGTGCAAAAGAATCTCGAGCTGCTCGTCCGGGACGCGTTCGAGTGCGACCAGGTCGATCAGAACAAGTAGCACTCGCGCGCGCTCGATGTGACGTAGGAACTTGTGCCCTAAGCCGCGGCCTTCGCTCGCGCCTTCGATAAGCCCGGGAATATCGGCAACCGTGTAATCGTGATCATCGAAACGGACAACACCTAAGTGTGGCTCGAGCGTTGTAAAGGGGTAATCGGCAACCTTCGGCTTCGCAGCGGACATGCGCGAGATGAGCGTTGACTTGCCGGCGTTCGGGAACCCGACAATTGCAACGTCCGCCATCAACTTGAGTTCGAGGTTGTAATACGCCTCTTCGCCGTATTCGCCCTGCTCGGCAAAGGCAGGGGCGCGTCGCGAATTGCTCAAGAACCGTGCGTTCCCGCGACCGCCGCGTCCACCGGCCGCTGCAAGCCAGCGTGCGCCTTGATGAGAAAGGTCGGCAATGACTCTGCCGGAACGGTCATGCACGATCGTGCCTTCGGGAACAAAGACTTCGATGTCTTGACCCCAAGCACCATGCTTGTTTTTACCTTGACCGTGTTTCCCGCTCGTGGCTTCTCGGTGCGGGTGGTCGCGAAACGCGAGAAGTGATGAAACATTACGGTCGGCTACGAGCCAAATATCCCCGCCTTTGCCACCGTCACCTCCGTCGGGCCCGCCCTTGGAAACGTGTGCTTCCCGGCGGAAAGACGAACAGCCCGCGCCACCGTTGCCGGCCTTGACATGGATCTGCGATTCGTCGACGAAAGAGCTACCGGCCATGGCGTCCGGGCTTGCCCCGGCCCTGAACTGCTAGTCAGCGATGATGTCGACGAGTTTGCGGCCCTTGCGATACCCGAACTTCACCGCGCCGCGTGCAGTCGCGAACAACGTGTCGTCTCCACCGCGACCAACGTTGTTGCCCGGGTGGAACTTGGTTCCGCGCTGGCGGACGATGATTGTGCCGGCGTTGATGACCGTGCCGTCGAAAACCTTCACGCCGAGGCGTTGGGCGTTGGAATCGCGACCGTTCTTGGTGGAGCCTCCACCCTTTGTCTTGGACATCTGTTAACCCTCCCCTACGCCTTGATGGTTTCGATCTTCAGCTGGGTGAGCTTCTGGCGGTGGCCCCAGCGCTTGCGGTTATTCGACTTGTTCTTGTAGGTGAAGGCATTGATTTTCTTTGCCTTGACCATGCCGACGACGGTGGCCGAGACCAACGCCCCGGCGAGGTCTTTCGGCTCACTGAGCACGCTGTCTCCGACCACCAGGATCGGGGTGAAGTCGACCGTTGAACCTGCTTCAGCCCCGGTTAGGAGCTCCACATCAACGACCTGGCCTTCTTCGACTTTTTCTTGCTTTCCGCCCGTGGCGATCACCGCATACATAACGGCGAGCATGGTAGTCGAAGATGTCCACTTCGGTGGCCGGTTGCGCGATCTCGCGTCAACATTTAGTCCGAAAGCAGGCTTTCATCAAGGACAAAGCCGCGACCGTTGCAGGTCGGGCAGCCTTCACTAAATGACTCGACCAAACCTTCGCTGATGCGTTTGCGCGTCATCTCTACCAAGCCCAGCTCTCCGATCGGGTAAGCCTGCGTGCGCGTTTTGTCTCGTGCCAGCGCGTCGCGCAAACAGTTGAGCACCTCGTCGCGGTTGCGTTTGATTTCCATGTCGATGAAGTCGATAACGATGATTCCGCCGATGTCGCGCAACCTCAGCTGATGTGCGATCTCTTCGGCCGCTTCGAGATTGTTTCGGTAGACCGTCTCTTCGAGATTCGATTTACCGACGTTCTTGCCGGTGTTGACGTCAATAACCGTAAGCGCTTCGGTGCGCTCGATGATCAGCGATCCACCCGACGGCAGCCACACCTTGCGGTCGAGTGCCTTATGCAATTGCTCGTGCACGTGGTAGCGCTCGAACATCGGCAGCGGTTCGACATCGCCGTCGTAGTACTCGATGCGATCGGCGAGTTCCGGACTGATCGACGCGACGTAATCGCGCACCTCTTCGAAGAGCTTGCGATCGTCGATAACGACCCCGCGGTATTCCTTGTTGAACTCCTCGCGAATAATGCGCACGGCCATGTCGGGCTCGCGGTAGAGCAGTGCAGGTGCTTGAGATTTCGCGCCAAGATTTTCAATTTCTTCCCACTGCCGGACGAGACGGATGACGTCGCGACGCAACTCATCTTCGGTGACGCCCTCGGCAGCGGTGCGGACAATGATGCCGTGTTGTTCAGGCTTGACTTGATCAAGAACACGGCGCAGGCGCTTGCGCTCGTTGTCGTCCAAACGTTTTGAGATTCCGTATGTCGAGCTGTTCGGCATCAAGACGACGAACCGACCGGGTAACGAAACCTCTTGCGTGAGGCGAGCTCCCTTGGTGCCAATCGGGTTTTTCGTTACCTGGCATGCAATTGTCTGACCTGCCTTGAGCATGTCTTCAATGCGTGCGTTGTCGAACTTCTTCTGCGAACCTTCGAGAAGATCATCCGCGTCATAACGCGCATCGCCTCGATAGAGCACGGCGTTCTTGGGAGTACCGATGTCGATGAACGCAGCCTCCATGCCGGGGAGCACGTTCTGCACGCGACTGAGATAGACGTTGCCGTCGATCTGGCTCACGTCATCATGGGGACGAGATACGTAGTGCTCGACCAGCGAGCGGCCTTCGAGAACGGCAATTTGCGTTGCTTTCTCACGTGCCTGAACGCACATGAGATAACGACCCACAGGACGCCCCTTGCGCTCCCGGCCGCGGCGCTTCTCGAGCGTTTCCTCATCGAGCTCGATTGCTTCATCGTCGATGTCGACATTCGATAGCGATGCTTCGATCGGCTTGCGCGCGCCGCGACGGCGGCCGCCCCGACGGCGGCGTCGCTTGGCGGGCGCATCAGAAGCGGACTCCTGTTCGGGAGTGTCTGCCGCTGCCGGCGGGCGTGTGTCGCCGACGCGAGGCAGCGTCGCCTGGATCGATTCCGTGGATTCTTCCGACGTGTCGTCACCGTCGCGATTCGCAGCACGCGCCGCGGTGTTGCGGTTGCGTCCACCACGTGAGCCGCGCCTGCGGCGCCGGGCCGGATTGGTTCGAGGTTCAGTCTGTTCGTTGGAAGAGTTTTGTTCTCCGGGACTAGGTGCGGCAGTGTTTGCCGTTGTGGCGGTGTCGGGCCCGGAGCGAGTCGGCTCCGAAGGCGTGTCGGCCATGTGAAAAGTTCCTTATCGTAGGGAAGCGCATTGCTGCGCCTG
>JBBSGY010000337.1:0-3866 GCA_038253645.1 Acidimicrobiales bacterium | reverse complement strand
TCGACTTCCGCGTCGTCGATTTCCTTCGGCGGCGAGCCCAATGCCCATGCAAGCAATTTGTCCGCAAGCGCGGGATTGCGCGCCAATACCGGACCATGCATGTACGTGCCGATAACGTTTCCCTGAATCACACCCTCGCCGCCCGTGCCGTCGTCATTGCCGCGTCCCCGGATCACGCGTCCAAGCGGACGCGCGTCACTACCGAGAACAGAAGCACTGCCGTGATTCTCATATCCGGTCAGCAGCCCAGTCGCAATTGCCGCATCGGGCTCCAGAACAAGTTCGCCAACGCGTCGCGAAGCACCGTCGCGAATAGATTTCACATCGAGAATTCCCAGGCCGGGCTTTGTCCCTTCACCAATCGCAAAACTTTCACCGACAATTTGCATGCCGGCGCAAACTGCAAGCAGCACAGCGCCGCCCTCAACGGCTTTGTGTAATGAGCGACCACTCGCGAGTTGTTCGGTGACCGTTGACTGCGGCTGGTCTTCACCACCGCCCAAAACGTAAATATCGCAATTCGTCGGTACAGGTTTGCCCGTCGTCACGTGGACTACTTCATGTGCAATTCCCCGCCATTCCAATCGCTTTGCGAGCACTAATGCATTTCCGCCATCGCCATAAGTGCCGAGCAAGTCCGGGTAGAGAACGCAGATGGACAACCGGGTTTTCATACCTGTGCAATCCTCCGGTAATCCTGAAATGCGCTGTAGTTGCCGATGACATCAACAGTTGCTCCCGGACGTTCCGTCTCAGCGCGTCTTGCCGCAACGGCCAGGTCCGTAACAAACACATGATCTACGCCAGCGTAGCGCAGACGTACAGCAAGATCACGACCGCGGTCACCGGTTGCAACAACGAAACGATTTGCAAGCTGTTCAAAAGGCACATCCCATAGCCAGGACGGATCACGCCCGTCCTGAATTCGTGCATTGATAGCGACGACCACCGGCTCGATTCCGCCACCGGTAATGCGCAACGACTCGGACCATCCCGCAGGATTCTTTGCGAGCATCAGCCGAACTTGGACGTCGCCGATCATTGCAAGCGTGAACCGCCCACCCGGGCTCCGCACGTGCGGCAACGCGAGCGACGCGGCCTTCGGGTCTGCACCGAGAAGGATCGCCGCGGTCAAGGCAAGTACCGCATTATGCCTGTTGATTTCCCCCGGAATGTTGAGTTCAACAGGCACGTGCAGTTCCGTCGGTTGCGGGTCGCGACCGGTCAACTCGGCATGAGGAACGGGCCGTTTCAATTCACATCCTCGACATGCCCAGGAACGGTCGCTCTCCCAGACGATTTCGGCGCCACACGCAGGACACGACGATGCGTCGAGTCGCCAAGATCCCGCGCCTTCTGCCCAAACCACCTTGTTAGCGCCCCCGGCTGCCCAAACGACCATTGGATCATCAGCGTTCGCGACGACGATTGCATCACTGTCGAGCAGTGTGTTCCGCCACTTCGCGGCGAGCATGCGAACTTCACTGACCCGATCGAGTTGGTCGCGAGTGAGGTTCAGCAACAAAATCAGCCTTGGCTTGACCGCGTCGACCGTCTTCGGAAGATGCGCTTCGTCTGTCTCGAGAACCACAAAATGGGCATCTGAACGGCTCAATGCACCGACCATCCCTCCGAACATGTTGGAACCGGCATCGTTCGTGACAACGGGTTCCAGCGTCGACAGCGCAGCGGCAAACAACGCTGTAGTCGTTGTTTTTCCATTTGTTCCGGAAACAAGAGCTGTCGTTCGGCCAGCGGCAAGAGCGGCGAGGCTGTTCGGATCGAGCGCAAGCGTGACGCGTCCACCGATCACAGAGCCAACGCCCCGACCGAGCTTTCGTGAGGTCTCTGCGGCGAGAAGACCGGCTTGTGTAGCAATACGGGTTCGCAGGGAGAGGCGCACACCTCGCAAACTACGCGAAGAAGCCTCCACTTCGTATGAAGTGAAGGCTTCTTACGCACGATCCGCCCTATGGGCAGAAGCTGATTGTGACCCGAGACCCGGAAAAAAACCAGTCGGGCAACTCGCCCAACTCGCCCGTCAGTCTGTGGCGATTCCAAGGAGTTCCGCTGCACGCATAATTTGTGGTGCCGGGTCGCGTGATTGGAGGGCGTGCTCGACCGGGAGGCGGGCACGATCGTCACCGCGCTTCGCCAATCCGCGAATTGCTTCGTTACGGACTTCATCATCAGTTTCGAAAAGGCGGGCAACCAGGGCCTCCCGGACAGCATCGGTGTCGGCACTGCAGTTGACCGAAATCGCAAACGTCGCAATCCTGCGCATCTCGACGTCTTCACTGGCCATTGCGTAAATCAACGCGTTGCGGCCCGTAGGAGAATCATCCACACAGCATGCAAGCGCAACAACGGCTGTCGCTCGCAACGCGGCATCGTTGCCGGCCATGCATCCCATCAGGAAGGGAACCGCTCGTGACGAACGGGTGTGGCCGAGTGCCGATATACACGAAGACATCAGAATCGCATCCTGACTTCGCCCAATCGCTTCGAGAACCACATCGACGCACTGCTCACGGAGCCCCGGGTTGAGTGCAGCAATGCGTCCGACGAGATCGACTGCAACGTGATGACGCTCGCTTTCACTCGAACGCGCGAATTGCCTCGCGACGACAAACGCTGCCTCACCACCCTCGGCGGCAAGTTCAAGTGAGTCCCAATAACGCTTCCATTCACCTTCGCCGTATTCGGCCACCGAGCGATAAGCGTCGAGCGCGTCGACGAAATGCTCACGGAATGAAGTCATAGCCACTTCTTCTTGCGGAACATCGACCAGAGCGCGGCGGAAATAATGATGATTGCGAAGGTCGAGGTCCAAAAACCCCACGCCTTTCCGAAACCCGGATACGGAACGTTTTGTCCATAGAAGCCTGTAATTGCGGTCGGTACGGCAATGATCGCCGCCCACGCGGTCAGCTGACGCATTACTTCGTTCAGATAATTCGATTGAATACTGAGATTGGTGTCAAGCAGGGTAGACACGAGGTCTCGCAAACTCTCTGTCCATTCGGTCACGCGCAATACGTGGTCGTAAATGTCTTGGTAGTAAGGAACGAAATCGTCGCTTACGAAACCAAGATCGCGACGCATAAAGGTATTGACGACTTCGCGCATCGGCAAGACAACACGGCGCAGCGTTACAAGATCCTTGCGAACTTGAAAGGAACGAAGCTGCACCTCGCGATTGTGCGCGGCACCTTCAAATAAAACGGTTTCGATTTCATCCAGCTCATCGTCTACGTCTTGCACGATCGAGAAGTAACCGTCAACTGCAGCATCAATCAATCCGTGTACGAGAACGGCGATTTCGGTCCCGGTTTGAGTCAACATGTTGCGCCAACGAATCTCGATAGCGTCGAAGTCGATTGGGCCGCGATGAACGGTTACCAGCGCACGCTTGGTTACGAAGGCATCCAGCTCGACCGGAACGAGCGCTCGAGAACTGCGACCGGAATTCAGGAGGTACACGGTCATAAAGAGGTGGCTCTCATATCGATCGACTTTCGGACGCTGATGTGGGTGCAGTGCGTCTTCGATCGCGAGTGGGTGAAGCCCCAGTTCTTCGGTAATCACCTCCAGATCGGCGGCTGCAGGCGAGTCGAGATCGAACCAGACGAGATTTCGAGGATCTTCCAGATGATCACTGATCTGGGCAGGCGGAAAGTCCCGGTCGACGACCTTGCCATCTCGAAACAACACGGTCCGCACCGTTGCCGTCTTCGTCTCATCAACCGCACTCACCCACCAGAACTTAGGCCTCGTTTTCGTCGCTTGCGCGATCCCTCCCCCTTCCCCTTCGGGCTCGCTCCTCGTGTTTTGCGCGATCCCTTCGGGCTCGCTCCTCGTGTTTT
>JBBSGY010000336.1:0-3868 GCA_038253645.1 Acidimicrobiales bacterium | reverse complement strand
TCTAACTCGGCACTGAGTCATAGGTTAAAGGCCGACTCAATCAAGACACTGGTGATCACTGGTGTTGACACTCATTACTGCGTTGAAACGGCGATTCGCCATGGATTCGATCTGGGTTACAAGATCGTCGTTCCGATTGATCTTGTGGCGACTGGCACAGACAATCTCGATATGCACGAACGTATTTTGGAGTTGGTCCGTCGTACCTACGGAGTGTTAACCACGTCATCGGAACTGATCGAAATTTGGTCTGAGTATCAAACCCGTTCCGCTGACGGCGTGACCGTCGTCAATAATGCCGTCGACAAGAAATTTCATGTTACGGCTGAACTCGTCGATACGGGAATCGCTATCAAGCGCGAGAGCCTTGCGCGACTGAATCCGAATGCTTCTGAAAATGAGATCGACGTTCTTTTGGTTCAATGGTTGAGAGCGCGACCGGCAGATAGCCCGGGCAGATACCGCGAGTCGGCTTGATGCGATTCGAACAAGCGGCGCTGGCTGTCGTTTCCGACCTGGATGCGCTTGGTTTGAAGCACGCGCTCATTGGCGGGTTTGCTGTTTCAATTCGCACGGCTCCCGTTTCACTCAAGACATTGATCTGGTGGTAGCCGTAGCCGATGATTCTGCGGCCGAGGCCATAATTCGGCAACTTGCAGACAAAGGCTTCACCATCTTGGCGTTGATCGAACATGAAGCTCATGGGCGATTGGCAACGGTGCGTCTTGGTCTTCCTGGTGGTTCATGGGTTGCTGACCTCTCTTTTCGCTCCGTCGGGAATTGAATCTGAGATTGTTAATGAGGCCGAGCCAATCGAAGTGATCAAAGGTTTGCAACTTCCGGTAGCTCGCGTCGGTCACCTGATCGCACTCAAATTGCTTGCCCGTG
Organism: Acidimicrobiales bacterium; assembly: GCA_038253645.1. Classification (GTDB taxonomy): domain Bacteria; phylum Actinomycetota; class Acidimicrobiia; order Acidimicrobiales; family JBBSGY01; genus JBBSGY01. The sequence continues at coordinate 2,980 of JBBSGY010000336.1, read as the reverse complement.
ACGACGCCACTCGTCCACAAGATTCTGTCTACATAAGAGCCTTGCTGAAGGAAGCCGATGACCAGGAGATCGCACTAGCGAGAGGGGCGATTTCATTGATTGAGTCCCGTGGCTATGCACGCGGTCGCGATCTCAAATCAGATCTTGACAAGCTTCTCGAACGTTCGTAAACCCACATACGCGCGTGCTCGGCTACACCGCTCTACAGCGCCTGGTTCACTTTTCGCCTTCAGGTGGTAAACCTTAAGAAATGTTGACTGCTATTCGCCGGAGCCTTCTTGCGCTTGTGGCTGCGGGGCTGGTTGCGGGGTACATGAAGCTCCGTGGTGGGGAAGTAACTCCTTCACACGGTGGCGGATGGCGCGAACTTTCCGGACCTGACCTCAAATAATGCGCGCTCTCGTCTATGGAACCGGAGCGGCAGGTGCCCGGGTTGCCCGTCATCTTGCTTCAAATGCTGCTCCCGAAGTTCTCAAACTCATCGAACGGCGCAAAGACGTCCTCGATGAAGTTGTTGCCTCACTCGGTCCACCATCTGAACCCATCTACATCGATGGGCTGCTTCTGGACAGCCGCCTCGAGCGGTTTTCCGAAGCGTGCAAGGGTATTGAAATTGTCGTTTTGACCGCACGAGATGATCACGTCGATCTTGCATTGACCGCAATCGAATCAGGTGCCCACGTCATTTCGCTTTCAGACGATCTCGAGACAGCTGAACACTTGCGCGCACTCGATCCGATCGCGAAAGACAAAGGTAGATGTCTGGTTATCGGCGCAGGGTTTTCACCCGGTCTTACTTGTGTTCTTGCCCGTCACGGTGCAAAACAATTCGACACTGTGGATGAAATTCACGTCGCAAAATCCGGTACAGGTGGCCCGGCGTGCGCACGGCAACACCACAAGGCATTGCGGTCAGAGGCTCTCGACTGGCACGACAGCGACTGGCAGCGACGTCGTGGCGGCTCAGGTAGAGAGCTGTGCTGGTTTCCAGATCCTGTCGGAGGCCTTGATTGTTACCAAGCTGAGGTACCAGAGGTGACGCTCCTACTCCCGGCATTTCATGACGCGGTTCGTATTACCGCCCGGGTTGCTGCCACACGCCGCGACAGGGCGACCAAGTGGTTGCCGATGATGCGCCGGCCACACCCCGAAGGCTTGATCGGCGCTGTGCGCGTTGAGCTCCGAGGGTGGTCCAATGGCGTTCGTGAAGTCGTCGTGCTTGGGGCTCTCGACCGTCCGGGCGTTGCTGCCGGCCACGTGGCGGGCGTAGCAGCGCGCTGGGCACATGAGGGTCGCTTTGCGAAGCCTGGCGCGTCGGGTCTTGCGACTTTAATTGACGATACAATCCCATTCCTCAACGAACTCGCCAAGTGTGGGGTGAAAGCCGCCGCCTTTGAGGGATTTCTTGCGGATCGCTAGTCTCTGTACCTTACGCAAATAGACCCGTCCCTGGTTAGGAATTCATCTTCTGAATAACAATTCTTTCACCACGGAGTTGCATCCGCATGGATAATGGGCGAATGGCTATCGGGCTGGTGCTGACTGGCGGAACAATCGGGTCATCCGATGATCATGGTGTTGTCGCGCTTCGATCAGACGGAATGCTGGTCGTTGACGTGAGTGACAGGGGCCTTGGGGACGAGGCCCACCTGGTTGCTCGAGCTTGGCCAGGCCCAGAACGCCTCGAGCTTCGAGTGCGCACACCGCTGCGCAAGCTTTCCGAAAGTATGACCCCAGTTGACTGGGTGTTGATAGCGAACTCTGTTCGCGAACTCGTTGAAATAGAAGGCGCAACTTCTGTTGTCATTTTCCACGGAACGGACACAGCGTGTTTTACTGCGGCCGCGTTGTCCTTCTTGTTGAACGATGTAGATGTACCTGTTGTAATCACCGGTGCGAACCTTCCGTCATCAGATGTCAACTCCGATGCGTTGGTCAATACGCGGGACGCATTGATTGCGGCGCGCACGTTGCCACCTGGCGTGTATCTGTCGTTCGCCGGAGCGCCCGAACTTGCATCGCACGTTCATCTTGGGACAACCGTGCGCAAGATTGCGGCAGCAGGTCAACCATTCTCATCACCCAACCGCGGACCAATTGCGATCGTGCAGAACCAAATTCTGGACATGACTCGAAAAGCACCGGTACGCCAGCATTTCACGAGCAAAGACGGCATTTCCGATGCTGCTGCCTTGGTAAACGTGTATCCCGGTGTTGACCTGAAGATGACGGCCGACGCGCTCATCGAATCGGGCAAGCGGGGCGTGGTTGTTTGTATGTATTCGGGAATTACCGGGCCCGAAAGTCTTGGCACAGACTCATTGCCGACTTTTGTGCGGCGTTGCACTTCGCAAGACATCGTCGTCGTTACCGCCGTAGATTATTTTGCCGAGTTGACGTTCGCGTACCCGTCGTTCTCTGCTGCGATTAGCGCGGGTGCGTTGTTTGCCGCAGACATCATTCCCGAGACCGCGTATGTAAAGCTCGCATGGGCTTTGGGACAAACCGAAGATGCTGATGAAGCCCGACGCATCTTTGCGCTCAATGTTGCCGGCGAAAGCGCAGTCGACGAGATCAACCTCGACGAACTTCCAACGAGCGAAGTTCCTACGGCGTAAGACCTGGGAAAGCCGACTCACCTGCTCCGACCTTGGACTACGATCTCTTCCTTCCGGGGACGTAGCTCAGCTGGCTAGAGCACCTGCTTTGCAAGCAGGGGGTCGTGGGTTCGAGTCCCATCGTCTCCACTAAACGACCCATTGTGCGAACCGCACCTTCGTTGGCTTTTCGGCCAGCGCGGCGGATGCGGAAGATACATTGGAGAGAACCAGTGAGCTGGAAATGGCCTATCAGGCTGACACAGATCGGCGGCTCTGGAGGAATGTGATTAATAAACCCGCCGCCGCTAGCAATACAGCAAACGGAAGTCCGACAATCATCGCAAGACCGCCCCCGATATTGGCGTCGACAGTTCCGTAGG
>JBBSGY010000335.1:0-3869 GCA_038253645.1 Acidimicrobiales bacterium | reverse complement strand
TCGCTCAAGAACGACCTGGATCAAGATGAAGTATTCGTGTTCACGCCGAAAGGTGACGTGATGTCACTCACTGTCGGTGCGACGCCTATCGACTTTGCGTACGCTGTTCACTCTGACGTTGGTCACCGATGCATTGGGGCGCGTGTCAATGGGCGCCTTGCGCCGCTGGATACGAAGTTGCAATCGGGTGACTCGGTCGAGGTATTCACATCAAAGGTGGCTTCGGCCGGACCATCGCGCGACTGGCTCAACATCGCCGTTACGGCGAAAGCGCGCAACAAAATTCGTCAGTGGTTTACGCGAGAACGTCGTGAAGACGCGATCGAAACCGGTCGCGACGACCTTGTGAAGGCGATGCGCCGCGAAGGACTTCCGGTACAAAAGCTCATCAGTTCATCGACTGTTGTCGCACTCGGCGAGTCAATGAACTACAACGACCTCGATAGCTTGTTCGCTGCCATCGGTGACGGTCATGTTTCCGCGCACAGCATCGCACAACGCATTGCGAAAGACCTGCGCGGCGGCCAACAAGAAGAGCAGCTCCCTTCGACGATAAAGGCGCCTCGCGCACCTCGAGGGGGACACACTTCGGGCATCCACGTGGAAGGTCTCGACGATGTCATGGTCCGTATGTCGAAGTGCTGCACGCCGGTTCCCGGTGACGAGATCGTAGGCTTCGTCACACGAGGCAGGGGAGTTTCGGTTCACCGAGCCGACTGCGCGAATGCGGTCTCCTTGCAGACCGAACAAGCCAACCGGCTCATCGAAGTGGAGTGGGATGACGAGCGCGCAGGCTCGTTTGTCGTGTCGATCGAAATCGTCTCGCTCGACCGGCCCAAGCTCTTGCTCGACATCACCAGGGTGCTCGTCGAGAACCACGTGAGCATTCTTTCGAGCCACAGCCAGGCGGGTACCGACCGTGTGAGCAAGATGCGTTTCGAGTTTCTGCTCGGCGATGCTGCGCATCTCGACTCGATCCTCGCCGCGATCAAGCGGGTGGACAGCGTCTACGACGTCTTCCGAGTTCTCCCTGGTAGCACGTCTTCGAATTAAGACCCAACCTCCGTGGTCGCGGGATATGACCGGGATATGACCGGGATATGAGGGTCTGGTAGCCGTCATAAAACCACCCATTGCGGTCAATGGCCACTCAATGTGACCATGGTTAGGTGCCGCCTGGACCCAGACACTCGATTGACCCCGCGCTGGACAGCCGTTTCAGGTCATATTCCTTACGCTCATGGAACGCTTACGAAGCCGTTTTTTCGATCCAGCAATTGATCTGCCTTGCGCCGATCTACACGGCTGAACTCCGCGAAATGTACGGTCGCAGCGGTCTTGGCGACGCCCGCAGGATCTGGGGCACGATTGCTGATCTGTCTTCGGCGATCACGGGTCTCGCACCGACCCTGGAAAGCCTCCTTACGCTCGGCTTTCCGGAAGCTGTGGAGCTCGGCCACATCATCGAGATCACCGGCGAGTTTTCACTGAGCAACCACCCGATTCTCAAGCCACTCGACTTTCGCTCCGCGAATCTCGGCGACATCGAACCGATTCTCATTCATGCAGTTGCCCATGATCGCGTCGCAAAGCCGTTGCTCGAACTCTTGCGTGACGAGATGCATGCGTATGACTTCGAGGCATTGTCTGCCGAGGGTGAAGGCAAAGCGCAGACGTTTGCGGATCTTCTGCACAAGCTTCCCGACTTGCCGGACGCTTTCCCTTGGTGGGACGGACGCCCGATGTTCCTTGAAGAACAAAGAGCATTTCTGGAATACATCGCGCGCCACGTCGCCGCCGAGGTAACTGTGGAAAGTCTCGTTGACGAACCACTCGGCATGTTCATTCTCTACATGGCCGGTCACGTAAAGCGCAGTGATGTAACGGGCAATATTGTCCTCAGTCACGCAAATCTCCCAACTCGTTTGCTTGGTCGACCGATTGGCGTGCTTTGCCACCAAGTCGGCAATTCGGTTCTGGAATCGCTGAAGGCAACTCGACGCGAAGACGACATCTACAACCGCCTTTATGCAATCGAGCGCGCTATACTCAGCGAACTCGATATAGACATTTCGAAAGCGCTTGCGTCGACGCGTGTCATTGCGACCGAGCGCGCCGTACACGACTTCAACGGCACCGTGATCGACGTTCGCGAAAAACGATCCCTTGCCAATGTCTACCCGTACGAATGGCCCAATTTGGATTCGGAGTAAATTCCGTCGAGTGCGTCCAGTCCTCGTTGATCCCCGGTTGTGTGCACGAGGCTCCGCTGAGCGGATCTGCATGCACGCAACGGGGGTTGGTGTCGATTACTCAACGCGAATACAAACCGAGCGAGCGCACACGTGAGACTGCCGCCGGAAGCGCAGCGATCGCACAGTTGATGTCTTCTTCTGATGTGGTCGGGCCGAACGTGAGGCGTACCGCTGTGCGCGCCAGATCATCGTCGATCCCGATTGCAGTCAGTACGTGTGACACTTCATCGCTTCCGGCTGCGCACGCCGAACCGCTCGAGCAAATGATTCCGTCGTTCTCCAATTCGACGAGCACGGACTCCCCAAAAGTATTCGCGAAACAAAACGAAGCGTGATTGGGCAGGCGTTGACTTTGCGAACCCGTAAGGATCGCACCGTCGACGGACTTCAAAACTGCGTCGATCAACCGATCTCGCAGTACCAAATCAAGCAGTACCAAATCGATTCTATCTTCTGCAGCAAGCGTAAGCGCCTTTGCCATTCCGGCTGCAGACGCGACACTCTCTGTTCCGGAGCGAAACCCGTGCTCTTGGCCACCGCCATAAATCAATGGCTGTGGAATGCGGCCCGATCGCACATACAACGCCCCGATACCTTTCGGACCCCCGAACTTATGTGCCGAAATGCTGAGCATGTCGACATTCAGCTCGTCGACATCGAGCGTTAGAAGGCCCGCAGCCTGTACCGCGTCTGTGTGAAACGGAACGCCGGCGGCGCGACATAGCGCTGCGCTCTCCGCGATCGGTTGGACTGTGCCGATCTCGTTGTTGGCGTACATCACCGAGCACAACGTCGTTTCAGGTGTAAGTAGACTGTCTAATGCCGTAAGGTCGACAAGGCCGTCGCGATCGATCGGGGCAAACACAACTTCGAATCCATGGTCGCGTCGCAACGAAGCACACGTCTCGAGCAGAGCTTGATGTTCAATCGCCGTAGTAACGATGCGCCGGCCTCGGGTGGCACCCAATGCAAAACCGGCAACAGCGAGATTGTCTGCCTCGGTACCGCCCGACGTGAATGTGATCTCGCCCGGGGAGCAGCCGAGAACACCCGCAATCTCGGCACGTGCGTTTTCCAAACCGACTCGCGCCTGGCGGCCGAGTTCGTGTGAACTCGAAGGGTTTCCGAACACGTTGGTCAGATAAGGCCACATTGCCTCAAGCGCTTCGCGCCGCAAAGGCGCTGTCGCGGCGTGGTCGAAATAGATCATGCGACGTCGAGACCGATGTCGATCGACTTGACACTATGGGTCAATGCTCCGACCGAAATGAGATCCACACCTGTTTCTGCAATCAAACGAACATTGTCAAGTGTCACTCCACCGCTTGCGTTAACCAGAGTTCGTCGGCTGACAAGCTTTACGGCGGCTTGCAGGTCAGCGATCGGAAAGTTGTCGCAGAGTATCGAATCGGCACCGGCTGCGATCGCCGGCTCGATTTGATCAAGGCGGTCTACCTCTATCTCAATGTGCGTCATGTGTGAAACGCGCGAACGCAGATCACCAACGGCTGCGAAACCGTCGATCGCCGCAATGTGATTGTCTTTGATCAGCACCGCGTCAGAAAGCGAAAACCGATGATTGTGACCGCCACCATGGATGACCGCTTGCTTTTC
>JBBSGY010000334.1:0-3870 GCA_038253645.1 Acidimicrobiales bacterium | reverse complement strand
TCTTTGTCTCTCACTTCGCCGACGATTGCCACGTCGGGTGCCATGCGCAGAAAGCCTGCGACCAACCGGCGCAGGTCAACCTCGCGACGGTCCGAACGTGCAGGTCGAGTCTGCAGGCTCGCAACGTTGGGGAGGGGAATGTCCGCCTCGAACACTTCCTCGGCGACTACGACGCGAAGCGAAGCATCGAGTTCAGCTGCACAGCACGAAAGAAGCGTTGTCTTGCCCGAACCCGGTGCACCGGCAAATACAATCGACCGGCGAGCACGCACGCAAGCTCGAAGAAACTCCGCGGCTGCGTTATCGAGCATGTCGCGCTGCACGAGCTCATTCAGACTGCGAATTGCAATGCCCGTGAACTTACGGATATTGACCAACGTGTGACTGTCACGACCGATGTCGCTGTGCACGATGTGGAGCCGTGCGCCGCTCTTGAGCTGTGCGTCTTGTAGGCCCTCGGCAGGATCAAACTTGCGATGTGCACCTGAGGCGTCGTCGAGCACTTTTGTAAGTGTGCGGACAACGTGGTCATCGTCGTGGAAGACCTCGTCGTGGTAACCATTTCGTCCTGAGTGACGTTTTACAAAGATCTGGTCGGGTGCATTGATGCAGATTTCCCAGACGTCGTCGTCATCGAGCAAAGGCTCCAATGGTCCATAGCCGGCGAGGTTGCGAAACGCCCGTTCGGTTAGCAAATCAGGGTCGGTGATGTCGAACGAGCGCAGCCCATGCTTGTGGTCATCTGACCATGTGGCCACTTGGTCTTCGATAAGGCTTCGCATGTCGGCCGGCCCGTCGTCGCAAGTCATGTCGAGTCCCGAAGCTTTCGCACGCGCCTGGACCTGCTGTTCTATCTCGACGAGGGGCGAGATCCAGTTGTTCGAAGACGGAGACACAGAGTTCTTGGATACCGGACGAAGCCCGTGAATTCCCAATCGCGCACGACTAATTTATCGTGAATACCGATTTGTTTGACCCCAACCAACTGACGTTTCCTATCGATGCATTTGGGTGCCCGGGGTTTGACGAGCGCGCCTGACACTCAAGTGAATGATTGAACTTCGTCTGTCACGCCCTCTATCCTGATTTGAAGCCGCACGATCAAGTGAGTGTCGATGTATGTCGTAGCAAAAGAAGGGCGTCTGTTGGGCGTTCTCTGTCTGGCTCGCACGGCCATCATTTGTGCCGTTCTGCTTGTCGGCTGTAGGGACAACACGAACGAACTCGATGTTGGGCGTTATCAGGAAGCCACCACGCCTGCAGCCAAATTGAGGTTCTTTGACAAGAACGTCACCTTCGCTGCTCTCAACTCAGGTTCGTCATTCAAAGACCTCGAGGCCGCTTTCAACGCTCACGTCGGCGCTGAATACGGCATCGAAGTTGTCGTTGAACGAATGCCTGCGCCTTCAGCAGAACCTGCTTGGGAAACGTATAAGCAGTCAAAAGACGTTGATTTGGTGCGTCGAGCGGCGATGGACGTAACCGACGAGTTGGCAAAATATCGCCCCGAACGCATACGAGCGTTGCCGATCGGCACAATTCATTTTGTGAAAGACATGTCTGCCCACGGAATTCCCGCACTGGGCAGTAGCCGTGACGGCGATATCTATATTCGAGCATTGCCCGACGACAAGAGTAGGCGATCTGTATTCCAGCACGAGTTGATGCACTGCATCGAGAATGGATTACATGTCACTTCTGACGCGGCACTGAACGAAAAGCTTGCAAAGTGGGATTCTACGAACCCACCTGGCTTCACTTGGACCGGCGAGGCTTCAGCAAACTCCTCACCGCCTGCACGAGGCTTCATAGGTAGTTACGCAACCTCCAGCGCTGTTGAAGACCGCGCCGCAACATGGGCGAAATTGATGACTGATTTCGACGGGACCTCCAACCGGTTCCGTAGCGACCCCTACCTTCACGCCAAGTCCGAGTTGCTGATATCAATCGTTCAATTGATGGACCCTGCAGTGAATGCGTCGTATCTCGCTAACGTTAACGGTTCCGCAGCGCAGTAGACGATGCAAGGTGGCCAGACGCGACGCGACCATACAGGCGAAGTCACCGGCATCGAGGACGTCATCGACATCGATTCATGAACTTCGCGGCTTCGCTGAGATCGCTGAGCCAGTTTGCCGCTGCAGGTCGTCTTCGGTGACCCGCATGTCGGTGAGCACGCACACGGATTAGTTGAAGCTTCAACATCACCAGGCAACGGCATGTTCACTCAAGTTTTATCGGTCGAAAAATCTGCTTTGTTTATAAGAAGCACCGCTGCGACGGCAAGAGCAAACCAAAGAGGTTGGTTTTCGACAAGTGATACGGCACGGTACCAAATCGGCGTTCGCGAATACTGGAAAATTGCAAGTAGTTGTTGAACGAACAGCGGAATCCCGAGCACAAATGAAAGTGCCAAAGTCGCGCGTGGTCTGAGAAATAACATCACGATGCCGGCGAAGGCACCCATTGCATAAACAATGTCGAACTGAATTATGGGCACAAAAGACGTGACTACGTAAGTGATCGGGATGTTGATCGGCCGGTGTCCATATTTGAGGATCAGGCCGGCCTCCAGTGCCATCCATATGACGGCAACTATCAACGATATTCGAGTGAAGGTCCTATGGATATCCGGCGTGTGACGAGTCAAAACAAGAGCAGCGAACGACATTGCCCAAAGGGTGATGACACCAGAATGACCGAAAGTTATGAATCTATGGTCTGATGAAACACAAGTGACGGCGACAGCAAAAACAAGCGCAATGGCTGCCAATTTCCAGTCCTTGCTGAAAACAAACACTGCTATTAACAGCAACCAAGGAAGCCCGAACGCCAAGGAGCGCGAGAAGTCACTGTTACCGATGAGGCCGGATGTCGTTATGTAAAACGACAAAGCTGCCGTAGTTACTACCGTAACGAAAGCGATATCTGACGCGCTCAATCGAATCGCGTTGCGAAATAGACTCTTCAAACAGCACCGGCTAAAACCAGCTGGTAGTCGGGAAGCGAGCGGCTAACTCATGTTACAAGTCTCGCAAATTGCCAAGCGAAACCGGTTGCCATCTGATTGCAGTTTGATGTTTTCCATTTCACCGGAGATCCGACGACAGGCATGATCGCCCGGAGGAATCCAATTCAGAACAAGAAGACGCGTCTCGGAGGTGAGCGCCATGCCTAGCGTCGCTCATGCATTCTGTGCAGTTCAGGCGTGCAACCCCGCCGGTGAGGAGTGACGATCGGCGCGCCCCGTTGGAACGAGGCCGATGCCGTAAGCCGCACCCTGCCAGCTCAACTCGGCGGCAGCAAGGTGAGTTCGTACGCGGCTCGCGAAGTCAATCGATAACAGTGAGTTTCCTCCGCACGCATCGAAAACTTCACTGGCACTGGCGGCGAGTTTTTCTGCAAGTCGCCGCTCATCAGGGCTCCTCAAAGCGTTCGCATGTCGATTGAGCATCATGATTGCAGGGTGCCGGTTGCGGAGTAACCAGATGGTCGGGGCGTCGACCACCCTGAAGGCCTGGCGACGAGTCAGCACTTCTGGATAGTTCGATACAGGCTCACCGCCCCAAAGGTTCTTGACTGACGAACGGGTAGCGGCAACGAATGGGTCGACCGATGGAAGGCGATCGGCGATCTCTGCCGCCTGTCGCAGCAAAGCGCGGAACGGCTCCTGCCGTGATTCCGCCAACGCAAGCGCGTCTTCGAGCAGGGTCTCGCGTTCGTACATCTCCAGCACTTCCAAATGATCGGCGCCCTCACACACATTGCGAGCGGCTTCACCCTGGTGCCATCACGGACCGGCAGCAGTCGCCCGGAGCGACGCCGGAGGTTTTCGGATGAGCATGAAGTCGAACAGCTCTTGCCATGTTT
>JBBSGY010000333.1:0-3880 GCA_038253645.1 Acidimicrobiales bacterium | reverse complement strand
CAGTTCGGCGTCGATCGCCTACAAGACTTCCTCGAGCGCGAGCTGTCGAGCGGGCTTCAGCCGGCGGAGCTGATGCGCCGGCTTGCGCGTGCTGTTTTGGGGCACCACAACGGTAAACTCCAAGACGACGCCACTTTGCTGATGGTCAAGTGGACGGGATCGAGCGGGCGTCTTGATGGTGAGGACTGAGCAGCGTGTCCGGCGCAACATCGAGCAGTGCCGTGCTTGCGGCGCGCCCTTCAAGTGCCGGCGCGGCGCGAAAGTGGCTGTCTGACACCCTCACGAGTTGGGATTGTCCGGAAGACTCCATCGAAACCGCATTGCTGCTCACCAGTGAGCTCGTCACGAACGCCGTGCTGCATGCCGGTTCGGATGTGAATATACGGGTGCGCGTCGGCGATGACATTCGGGTCGAGGTGCACGACGATAGTAAGCGCCAGCTGGTCCGGCGGCGGGTACACGACAAGGAGTCGACGATTGGCCGTGGGCTGGCACTGGTTGAGGCGCTGGCTTCTGACTACGGCTCCGAAACCGTTCCCGGAAACGGCAAGATAGTTTGGTTCACGGTCGGCGGAAGCGGCGCATCGATTGGCTGGGTCCCGGAGCCGGCTCAGTTTGTGCCCCGTGTCACCGTAACGCTGAAACATCTGCCGCTGGTCCTCTACGAGGTCATGCGTGAGCACAATGACGCGCTACTTCGCGAGTACACGCTTGAGTCCTTCGCTGACGACAACGATTGCCGGTATAGCGCGGACCAAATCGCCGAAGCACAAGTTGTACGTGACCGGTGGGTAGACGCGTTCGAGCGAGCAGTGTCGGCTTTGCGAGACGATGCCGGCAAGCCTTCGCATCTCGACGTCCAAGTTCAGTTCGCATCCGCCCATGAATCGCGACTGACACTTCTCGCCGAAGTATTCGCCGATGCCGAGCGCTTGGCCGAACGCGGCGTGCTGCTTACTCGTCCGGCGCTTCCGGAGTTACGAACGTTGCGCGATTGGATGATGAGGCAATGCCTCCGTCAGCTTTCTGGAGCGAAACCGCAGTCCTGGCAATACGCCGACTTTGTCGATGACTCCCCGCGACTGCCCAGCCTCGGGTCAGCGGTCGATTGGGTGAATAGCAGTGATGAAGCGGTAATCGCAGGTAACCGCGACAACCGCATCGTCGCGGCATCAACGTCCGCACTCGCGTCCCTTGGCTGGACGGCTGAGGATTTGCTCGGGCGGCGTATTGTCAGCATCGTGCCTCCTCGGCTCCGCGAGACGCATGTGGCCGGATTTACGCGTCATCTCGTGGCTGGACACACGACGATTCTCGGGGACTGGGTGCAGATCGCCGCGCTACATCGTGACGGCCACGAGGTCGAAGTGCGATTACGAGTCGAATCCCGCAAGGGAAGCGAGGGCGCGGAGTTTCTGGCGTGGTTCGAATTTATGGATGGTTGACAGACGAAAAGTCTTTCTATGGTACGAGAGACATCAGCGCACCGCCTGAGCAGGTCTAATGTAATGTAGCGGTGTGCGTGTCCGCGTCATTTTCGTCTTGATCTTCCTGATCGCGCTCGCCGCGCTCTCCGGCGCGGCCCACGCCGCAACCGATATGAAGATGAGTCGATTTGCGACTCACGTCACGTCGGGATCGACCTGTGAGGGTCACTGCGCGACCACGCCTGACGCACCGTGTGTGTCGGCATGTTCGGCTGGTTGCGCTGCTGCCGATCACCAGATTGTTCCTGACTTGATCGCGCCGGTTTCTGCGGAACCTGTAGTGGTTTGTTCTGCTGCTTTTTCACCAGAACCGGATCCGTCGCGCCTACTCAGACCTCCCCAAGTTATCGCCTAGTCCCCACGTCGATCACTTGCAGGCGGCCGATTATCGGCCTGCCGTTTTAACAGGAGGAATATGAAAGTGCATCTCGTTTCTTCGCGCGGCTCGCTATGAAGGCGCAAAGCGCAGCTTGTAAGCGCAAGCAACTTCACAGAGCCAAGTACACGCGCTCGCCGCGGCGACGGTCGTTATTGGCTTGGTGGTGATCATCGTTGTTGCTCATCAAGTTGATGAATTGTGCGTTCTGCTCGTCGGACGTTTCCAAGGAGAACGTTGCTGATGCGCTGCCTCGTTGATCCAAATCGCATCGTCGCAGCAAAGTTCGTCGGCGGCGCTGACACGGACAAATCGAACCGCATGCTCGACCAAGTGAAGAGAATTCCTACCGTGAATGGAGAACTGAAATGAAAACAATCCTGTCGATATTGCCGGCCCTTGCCTGCGGCGTGATGATGCTCGCCTGTGTTGGTCTTATGCGTTTCCACAAGAAGCCTGACAGCCAGACCGATGAAACTCGTGCACCGGAAAGCGACTTGCAAGCCGAAGTCGATTCACTGCGCGCTCAAGTTGAAGAGCTGAAGCCAACACGCGACGAACCTGTCAAGAATGGTGAAGAGCATGGGTAATCGTCAGCGCAAACTCGAGGCCAAACAGCGGCAGAAGCAAAAGCGACTCTACGGAGTGACTGCGGCAGGAGCCGTTGCAATCGTTGCACTGGTTGCCGCTATTGCGATGAACAACAGCAACGACAAAAGTGCTACCGCCACAAATATCGGACCAACGGTTGGAGGCGATCTACATTCGTTGGTTGCCGATCCGACGCATCCGAACAGATTGTTTGTTGGAGGCCACGCCGGCGTCGGTGTTTCTGATGACGGTGGTCGCAACTGGAACCAAGTGTCAACGCTTACGAACGCCGACGCGATGGGTTGGGCATTCACGGACGCGGGGATCTGGCAGGGAGGTCATCCGGGGCTTCACCAGTCGGCTAACGGTGACCTCAATTTCGTAAAGGCGAACGTTGGTCTACCGGCCACCGACGTTCATGCGCTTGGCGGCTCAGGCAGCGTGCTCTATGCATCGTCGCCGGCGGCGGGAGTGTTTGGGTCAACCGACGGTGGCAGGCACTGGGAAATCCGTAGCTCAACTGCGGGCCGGGCGTTCATGGGTCGAATCCTCGTCGATCCTCGCAACGATCGACATCTGGTTGCTCCGGACATGTCGTTGGGCGCAGTCGAGAGTGTCGACGGTGGCGTCACTTGGCGACCGATGGGCGGGCCGAAGGCTGCGATGTGGGTTAGTTGGATCGGCGGTGACACGAACCGAATTGTCGTTTCGGCGGAGTCCGGTGCGCAGCGAAGTGACGACAGCGGAAAGACTTGGCAACCGCTCACAATCCCCAGCGGGGCAAGCGTTGTTGAAGCGAGCCCAAGTGATGCTCAGGTGATGTGGGCTGCTGCACTGAATGGAACACGAGCGAGTATCCGGCGAAGCACGGATGAAGGAAGTACGTGGAACAAGCCGTAGTTTCGGTAGTGAGCGAAGGTCGTACGAAAGACGTGCGCGCGGCTGGTAGCGAACAAGCGTCGCTGCGAAAACATGCAACTCAGGTCGCCGCCGCGGCGCTCGTGGGGGCTGGGGGCGTTCACTTCGGAGTGGCCCCCGACCACTTCGCAGAGCGGCCGACACATGGCCTCTTCTTCCTGCTTGCGGGAATCTGGCAGTGCTGGGCCGCCGCGTTGGTACTCGCGCGACATTCGGCGGTGCACCGCTACGTTGCAGCCGCTGGAAACATCGCGCTCGTGGCTCTGTGGATCGTGTCGCGAACAGTTGGAATCCCAAATACTGCAGGCCAATGGGTGGCCGAGCCGGTTGGCATTGCCGATGTTTGGACCGTTCTGATCGAGACGGCATTCGTGGTTCTCGTGTTTACGCCACGCCAGGGGCGAGTACCGAGCCGGCTTGTGCGCATACCGTCGGCGAGCGTCTTGATCCCTGCGATCATGATTGTGTCGGTAGGAGTTCTATTTGTCCCCGCCGCTCATCACTGAGT
>JBBSGY010000332.1:0-3880 GCA_038253645.1 Acidimicrobiales bacterium | reverse complement strand
GTTGGCTTGCGATCTCCGGTATTCCGCCGTTCGCCGGTTTCTGGTCAAAAGACGAAGTACTTCTAGCTGCCTTCGAGTACAACAAGCTTCTCTACGGAATCGCGATCGGTACCGTTGTGCTCACCGCCTATTACATGAGCCGGCTCTTTTTTCTGGCGTTCTACGGAAAAGATCGTTGGAAAGAATCGACCGCCGATAAGAAATCGCTTCCTCATGAATCGCCTCGCGTGATGCTCATCCCGATGGGTGTACTCGCAGGTCTCAGCGTTGTCGGCGGCTTCTTACAGGTGCCGTTCAAGCCCGCACAAAACGTTCTGGACAACTTCTTGCATCCCGTTGTCGGCGAACTCGGGCGTCACCCGATCGTTTCGAGCTCAACCAAGATCGTCTTTGCTCTGATCGGCGTGTTGATGGCCGTGATTGGTATCGCAATTGCCGGTCTCGTCGCCAAAGCGGGCACGCCGTGGCCGCGAGCTCTCGAACCCAAGGTTCTACGGCGCTCATGGTTTATCGACACCCTGTACGAATGGATCTTCGAAAAGCCCGGCCGTTTGCTCGCTACGTTTGCAGCGTTTTTTGTAGACAACAAAGTCATCGATGGTGTCGTCAATGGCACTGCGCGCGCTATCGGAGCCACAGGATCGGGACTTAGGCGGGCGCAGACCGGCTACGTCCGTAACTACGCACTCATGATCGCCGGTGGCACTGCGCTTATTTTGTGTTGGGCCCTTATACGGAGCGCTGGTTCGTGAACGCTGGTTCGATGAACGCTGGTTCGATGAACGCTGGTCTTCATGAAGGCTGGTTTTTATGAATGACTTTGCCAACAACATCGCGATCCTTTCTCTGATCGTCGCGGTCCCCGCGGTGGCGGCTGTCCTTGTCGCGGTCGCAGACAAGATCGTTGCTCGTGCAGTTGGTGTCACCGCCGCCGCAATTAACTTCGCGTTGTCCGTGATTCTGGTATTGGCATTCAATCGCCACCAGGGAGACTTTCAATTCGTAGACCATGCTCAGTGGTTTCCC
The DNA here is from genome assembly GCA_038253645.1 of Acidimicrobiales bacterium. GTDB lineage: Bacteria > Actinomycetota > Acidimicrobiia > Acidimicrobiales > JBBSGY01 > JBBSGY01. The sequence goes on along the minus strand of JBBSGY010000332.1, from coordinate 2,854 downwards.
GCCTTCGGCATCTCCTTCAAGCTTGGTGTCGACGGCATCTCGCTGTTCCTCGTCGCGATGTCGTCGCTTGTGTTCTTGCTCGCGCTCTTGTGGCCACGCGAAGAAAAAGACATCAAGAGCTACGTCGGATGGATTTTGTTGCTTGAAGCCGGATGCATCGGCTCGTTTGTTGCGCTTGACCTGTTTCTATTCTTTGTTTGCTTCGAGATTGTGCTCGTACCGATGTACTTTCTCATTGCGGGTTGGGGATATGCCGAACGTGGAAAAGCTGCAATCAAGTTCTTCATCTATACGCTTGCCGGATCCGCGTTCCTTTTTGTCGGCATCCTTGCGCTCGCGCTGCTCGTGTCGAAGCACACCGGCACCCAGCTCACATTCGACATCACGAAACTGATAGAACCGGGTTCGGTGACGGCAACGCAAGGTCGTTGGCTGTTTGTGGCGTTCGCAATCGCGTTCGCAGTAAAGATTCCGATCTTTCCCCTTCACACATGGTTGCCGATCACTTACGAACAATCGCCGGTAGCCGGTGTCGTGCTCTCTTCCGCCGTGATGGTGAAGCTCGGTACTTACGGTCTCGTGCGGTTCTGCCTCTACCTATTCCCGGCAGCTGCACATGAATTCGCTCCCTGGCTGCTCACGCTCGCAGTTATCGGAATGGTCTACGGAGCAGCGATCGCAGCAGCGCAGCGTAATCTGCGCCGGCTGCTCGCGTATTCGTCGCTTTCCCACCTAGGTTTTGTGGTTCTCGGAACATTTGCGTTTTCCGACGAAGGCCTTGCCGGAGCGGTGTTGCAGATGGTCAATCACAGCATCATCGCTTCCGCGCTGTTCCTGCTGTTGGGCATGATCTACGTGCGATTCGGTTCCACTGAGATCGAGACACTTCGGGGCATTCAAAAGCGCGCGCCGATCCTCGCAGCGCTGTTCACGGTCGCCGTCATGGCGTCGATCGGTGTGCCGGGCCTCAACGGTTTCGTCGGCGAGTTCCTCATCCTCATCGGAACCTTCGTCACGCATCGCTGGTGGGCCGTGGCAGGGGTTGGCGCAGTCATCCTGGCCGCGATCTACCTTTTGTGGGCGTATCAGCGGGTATTCCACGGTGAGCCTGACGAGTCTTCAGCATCTGTAAAAGACCTCTCGCGTGGTGAACGCGCAGTTGTTGCGCCACTCATTGTGTTGATGCTGTTTTTGGGTGTGTATCCACAACCAGTTCTCGATCGCATCGAGCCGTCAGTAGCGCGAATCTTGCAGCGAACGCCTGGCTATGTGGCCGGCGCCGAACGTAAGCCGCTTGCAACGCCCTTTGATCATTCTTTCAATAGCCACGCGCAACGGTCGGGCGACTCAACGAAGGCGGCAGGGCGGTGATCGGCGCAATCGAACACGTGCAGGTGCCAGTGGTCGAGTATTCGACGATCGTCCCGGAGCTCCTGTTGGTCGGAGGAGCGATGCTGCTGCTGCTCATCTCGTCGATGTTCAGCGAAAAAGCCGGCCAGTTTATTTACGGGCTCTACACAATCCTCGTCTCGACAGCCGCGCTCGGCAGTGCCTACTTCCAGTGGCAGGACATCAACGACCACCAGTCGCACAGCGCGTTCTCGGGCGCAATTGCCAACGATTATTACTCGGTCTTCTTTTCCGTCGTAATTGCATCGGCGTTGATTTTGTCAACGCTTGTAAGTGGAGACTGGTTACGTGAACGCGGCATAAAGGGTCCCGAGTTGCACGTGCTTGCGATGATTGCGGCGGCGGGCGCGATGTTCATGGCAGCTGCGAACGATCTGATCGTTGTTTTCCTGGGCCTCGAGATCCTTTCGATTGCGCTTTACGTGCTTGCAGGATTCAACAAGAAAAGCGACCGTTCCCGCGAAGCAGCGCTCAAGTATTTCTTGCTTGGTGGCTTTTCTTCGGCGATCTTCCTTTATGGAGTTGCGCTTGTCTACGGGGCGACCGGCTCGACCAACCTCACAACGATTGCGAAGTTCTTGTCCGGCAATCTGGTTTTGGAGCAAGGAATTTTGCTCGCGGGTGTCGCTCTGCTTGTTGTCGGGTTTGCATTCAAGGTTGCCGCGGTTCCATTTCATCAATGGACGCCCGATGTCTACGAAGGATCACCGTCTCCCATCACCGGCTTCATGGCTGCAGTAGCGAAGGCGGGTGCGTTCGGCGCCTTCATTCGGGTGTTCATGGGCACTTTGTTCACTCTGAAAGTCGACTGGAAGCCGATCATTCTTGTGCTTGCAGTGCTTACTCTGCTCGTGGGATCGGTGGTTGCATGTGTGCAGACGAACGTCAAGCGCATGCTTGCGTATTCGTCGATCAGTCACGCCGGTTTCATCCTGCTCGGGTTGCAAGCGGCGAACAATGACGGCGTCGCCGGGGCGCTCTATTATTTGCTCACTTACTCGTTCATTGTGGTCGGCAGCTTCGCAATTGTGACTGCGGTGGGCGGCCGTGACGATGAGCATCACGGTTTAGAGGCGTATCGCGGTCTCGGAAAACGAAACCCGGCCATCGCGCTTGCATTGACGGTATTGTTGCTTGCTCAGGCAGGTGTCCCGTTGACAGCCGGTTTTCTCGCAAAGTTCTATGTGATCTCTGCGCTGGTTCAAAACGGCTCGTATGCAACCGCAGTATTCGCGATGTTGATAGCGGCTGTCGCTGCGTTCTTCTACTTGCGTCTCGCACTGATTATGTGGTCGGGCGAATCAAAAGACACAGCCGAAGAAGCGCACTTCAGTTTGTCTAGTGGAGTTTGGTTGGCAACCGCGCTCGCCGTTGTTTTCACCATTGGTTTCGGCGTGCTGCCCCCACAGGTAATCGACGCAGTGACGTTCGCTCGCGACGCGGC
>JBBSGY010000331.1:0-3897 GCA_038253645.1 Acidimicrobiales bacterium | reverse complement strand
TTACGTTGATTTGGCCCAACAAGCCATCGATCATTGCCGCTGGACTGTGGAATCGAGGTGCCGTCTTCTTCCGTTTCGGCTTCCCGATTAACGCGCCGCACAAATTCGTTAACGGTCCAGGGCCATCGTCAAAGTCGCTGACGCGAGACGACTTTCAAGATTGCGGGGGTGAGCATCCGCTCAATCCGACGTGTCGTTTCATGCACATCAGTACTTGGTAGGCGCAGCGGACGCTTGATGCACACGAGAGCGGACACGTAAACATGGAGACCCAACACTCTTTTGGGTTTTGCTGCTCAGCATGATTTACAAGCCAAACAACGCAAGCGACCGCATTGGGTCACGACTCACTGATCGCAGTCCCTTTGCGATGTTTGTCTCACCCGCGAGGCGCAATGCGCCGATTGCGAGATTGCGCAGTGATGCCATGACTCGCGGGCCGGACTTTTTGCGAACTTGGGAGCGGTCTTCATCAAACGTCACATCCCGTACGTAGTGAACGCGATTCTCGATGCCCCAATGGTCTCTGATCAACTCACCAAGCCGCATTGGGTTTGCCTTGTCTTTGGTCAGGCTCGTAATGCAGAAAGCAACCTCTCCGCGGCGCTTTGTTCCATCGAGGTTCCAAACCTCCCGCACGACACAGAATGCCTGGCTTGCATGTGGAAAGCCCAGGCAGGCAATCGTCGCGGCGTCATTGATGACTTGCACGCTGCGCTCCTCGATCCGGCCGTGACCACGATCTTTGGTGACGTGATCGGGGGCAAAGCCAGTAGCGTCGAATATTGCCTCGATTCCTTCGAGGAGCTTGGGTTGATTTGCCTTCACGGTGAACAAGTAGTCGGCACTGTTCTCGTGGAGGAACTCCGCATGTCTGCGTTGGGTGTGCAATGCATCTGCGGTGACGATTGCACCGTGGAGGTCAAGATCTTCGAGCATCGGCGCGAATTGAGTGATCTCGTTGGTCTTGTCGGGGATTTGTCGCTGTGCAATAACAACGCCTTCCTTGTGGATCATCGCGCTGAAGAGCTGCACCTGAATACCCTCGTCAGTCCAGGCACCACGAACAACCTTGCCGTCGAGTGCCAATACGAGAGTCTCTTCGTCAAGGTTGCCTCCGCGGACCTCTGCTGTTAGCCACGCACCGATAGCTTTGTCGAGCGCTTCAGAGTCAACGTCTTGGATTGCTCTGCGAAGTGTCACCTCCGAAGGCGCTACGTAGCGACCTTTGGTCGGACTGGACTTCACGCCCAGGCGTTTCAGCGCTTCTTGGGGTAGCTCTGCTGCGTGCTCACCAACTGCAACGAAGCTGCGAGCGCCCGAGATTGCAGCCGTTGCCGCTACAGCGAGAAGCACAGCCAGGCGGTGGCGTATGCCTCGTGCCTTGCGATGATCCGGGACCTTCTCGAGGTAGCTGAGCAGTCCTTTTGGTCCGTTGATATCAAGCGTATTCAAGTCAATCCTCGGTCGGGGCGTAGCGCAAAGCACTGGGTGGTCAAAGGTGGCTGTCAAGATGCGCCTTGCGTCGCGCCGCAGTGTCATTATCCAGGTGAGCTTCTTGTTTCCGTGGTGGATGTAGGTGCCCGCGCTGCGGCGATAACCAAGCGTTTTGCCAACAGCTGTGAAGTTCGCTGCTGCATAGCAAGTGCCGCTGTGAGTCGCCGGGTCAGTGAACGTTTCGACAACCAGTACTGGATGTCCGTAGGCAACCAGGTAGTCATTTGATAACCGCCGCAACGCACGCGAGAGAACAGCAGAGGCAAGGTTTTGCACTCTGCCTGCCGGCAAGACACAGAACCTCTGGTTGTTGACGATGTAGCGAAGACGAGAGAACTGCTGATCACGATTCCAGCCGATGTGTCGATCTCTCGAGGCACATGAAAGTGCAGCCGAACCGAATCCCAACAGGCCAACCCAACAATCGTCGATAGTTGCGACGTAGCGCATTACTTCGCCGGTCAGACGATGACCAAGCCAGTGATGCTCATCGAGTTCTGCGTTGAAACGAGCTACTTCGTCCTTGCTGATCGGGCGTACAACGACATCAGTAACTTGAAAACTGCCGTTGTGATTCTGCTCGGCCATGCAAAAGAGTTATCAGAACACGCTAGGAAACGCCAGTCGAGGCGAAAACGCCCAGCTCATCAATGGTGTTCTGTGACTTTGCCGGGGCCCTGACCTGTCAGGTGAACAATACCGCGCTTGCATTCGAGTTGGATGATCCTGTAGTCGAGCGCCCCACCCGGGCCGTTACTCGTATCGAAGTCGGTGTCACCGACGACCAGATCATCGGCGTTGGTGGACTCCCATTGTGGGGTGAGCTACTTGACTGTCTTGGTCTCTATGACGAAGCAGATCGTCGTCGCCTACGCGAGATAGGCCCGGAGGGCTACAACGGCGGAGAGTGTTATCGCTCCCTTGTCGAGATCATGCTCGCCGGTGGTGACTTTCTTGTCGATCGTCACCTGCTCAGCGGTGACGCAGTTGCATCTCTGCGAGGAGACCACAGCCTTCCCAGCCACACCACGATGTGGCGATTCCTTGCCGGAGCAACCATGGGCAAACCCCAAGCAGCAGCCGCCGTGAACCGCAAGATGCTCGAACGCGCCTGGGCAATGGGTGCAGGACCAGCTCCGGGCAAATACCTCACCATTGACCCAGACGCCACTGACGTGGCGACGTATGGCCCAGGCAAGGAGGGCTCGACGTTTGGCTACAAGCACAAGGTCTGCCTGGCACCGTTCGTCGGGGTTTGCGGCGAAACTGGCGATGTCCTTGCCGTTCGAGCTCGTGGCGGCAACGCCAACCCGGGCCGGGCCCTCGGCGGTTTCATGCGCGAGTGTCTTGCCAGCGTCCCAAAGTCCGTGCGTGACAGACGACAGATCTGGTTCAGGATCGACTCGGCTGGATACCAGGACAAGGCAATCTCAACAGCTGAATCCGTTGGTGGGGTCTACTCCATCAGTATCAAGCAAAACTCACGAGTGACAGCAGCGATAGCTGTGCTTGTGGCAAATGACAAAGCTCGATGGCGCAAAGCTAAAGGCTATGAAGCAGATCGAGGATCAGAAGTTGCCGAGACAACCGTTGTCCTCGGTGAGGGCAAAGATGCTCGAACGCTGCGACTCATTGTTCGTCGCCAACCACGATCGGACTTCGAGCAGCTCAGTATCGAAGATGTCAACAGTGCCTATCGATATTTCGGTCTTATCACCAATATCGACCAATCGACCATGTCCGCAGTCAACATCGAGGCACATCACCGACTTCGTGGCGGTGTTCCCGAAGGCGCCAATGCACGGCTGAAAGAAGGCTTTGGATTCAACCACGCGCCACTGGAGAGCTTCTGGGGCAATGCCATGTGGTGGCACGCATCTGGTCTTGCCTACAATGTCAACGTCTGGCTGCAAACCCTGGCGTTGCCACAAGAGTTCAAGAACGCGAAGCCAAAGCGTATGCGAGCAGCATTCTTGAACGCTCCAGCCAAAGTCGTGAGTCACGCCAGGGGCATCATCTTGCGACTGCCTCGTACCTACGCCTACTTCGATGCATTCGTCGAAGCCCTTGCGCGTATTCGCCGTCTCCCATACTTCGCCTGATCCGGCCAAGCAGACGACCACCTGCCGGAGACAACAAGACAAATCACAAAACGCTTTGATCAAGCGCGTCTCGAATTACAAGATTCTCGTCGTCTGGTCGATGTGGATCGACAACAGGAGTAACCGGCGCAGATCACGCGGTCAACGGCGTCAAATCAGGGTCGGTTGAAATATCAGGGTCAGTGAGTGGCCCGGAACGTGATGTTGTAGCGCAGTGAGCCGGTTGCGTCGTGCTCTCCTGGCTTGAGTGGAGCAACGCCGTGAAACGTCATGCGTGCTGGCCCACCCCACACCGCGA
>JBBSGY010000330.1:0-3903 GCA_038253645.1 Acidimicrobiales bacterium | reverse complement strand
TAGTAGCGGCGGGATACTGCGAAGTTCTCGTACACAGCAGTGAACGCCGTTCCACCTGGGTGCGAGGTCATGATGCCCGCCTCGGTGTTCGCAGTGATCCAGTTGTTTGGCAAGCTTGTCGCACCTGCCGGAACATTGCCCTGTGCCGTGGTTGCATTGAGCGCAGTAAAGGTTGCGTTGCCGTTGACCGCGTACAAAATCTGCGCATATGGCGGAATCAGACCATTGGCATCGCGATAGGTCGCCGGAGTCACATCGATACGCAGGTCGACTGTGGTAGCTCCGGGAGCCAGCGCAACAGAGCCGCTGTATGCACCGGTTGCACCTTGTTGCTTCCAAATCTTCAGCATGCGTTGACTCGTGGTCGCATCCCACTCGACACTTGCGCGCAGGTAATTGCTTGCATCAGGCCCGAAGAAGATACCCTGCTGTTCCTTGCCTATATCGATGGCATCGAACGGACCGACCAACCGGCCCTGCAGACGGAAGTCTGTTCCGGCATTGATAGGAATCTGGAGTGCATTGGTGTGCACGGTGTCAGTGTCGGCATTAGTAGTGACGTTGACCTTTCCGCCTGCAACTGAAACCTCGCTCGCGTTGAACGTACCCTGAGTACTCGTGAAACCAGTGGTTCCCAAACCACCGTCTGTTCCCGTGAACTCGAGGGACTTCACCAAGTTGCCCGGAACCGGCTGGTCGTTACCGCCATCAGGCTGAGCGTTTGTCAACAAGAAGACAAAGTCGTTGTAGTCCCAGTTCTTTCCTGGGTTGTTCTGTGGCGTGCCGTAATCTTCGGCAACAATGTAGGAGCCAGGAATGACAGCTCCACTCGCATCCTTAGCTGCGTAGAAGCGAACGTTGTGCCATCCACCGTTCGTAACCAGGTTGTCGTCACTTCTCGAGCCGTCACCATCACCGAATCCAAACGACCCGGTGAAGTCGAAGTCATAATTGTTGTTGGTTGTCTGCGGCAAGAGCAGCTGGTTGTTTCCGTAACCGTTGTTTATACCACCACTCGCGTTACCGCCAAGGAACTGGTAAGCACCCGTGTATGCGGTGCCCTTTCCGTAAAGACCGACTGATGTCGAGTTGCCAGGATTCAGTCCGGTGTAGTGCGCGAGAGGAATCAGCGACGTTGGTTTCGTCGAGTCGACCCTCTTCCAATATGCGGAGATGACTTCGTCCGGACCAACGGCCTCTGACGAAGGGCTGATCGCGTTGAACGTCGGCAAATTGCTGACCGGAATCGTGAGCTTGTAACCCAGAGCGTCAGCAAGCTGCTGAAGGTTCGGTTCGTTGGTGCTTTCATAGTCCTTTGCATTGACTGCACCAAGGGTCACAACTTGCGACGCAACGTTGCCCGAAACAGTCAATGTGCCCTGGCTCGTGTATGAACCACCACTTGGGCTGATCGTGGGCCGGTACATCACACACACATCCGCAGAAGTGCCGGCAGCAATGGTGAACGTCGCGGCTTGACCCGTGCAGAGCTTGAACTGTGAACCATTTGTTCCGCCAAATGTGAGACCGCTCACATTGAGAGCTCCGGTGCCTGTGTTTTGAATTGTGAGGCTGTGGCCCGGGCGTGCTTCGCTCTTGACCGTGCTGAAGATCAATCGGTTTCCAAGAAGCAACTTGTCTTCGGGAGACACGATCTTCATGGTCGCGTTGCCCGATTGTGCCGTGCCCGGAACAATGTCGATGTAATCAATCTTCGTGTTTGTGCCACCGACTTGGTCGATCGTCAGCTTGCCGTCAGTGACAGTCACAGATGCCGTCACAGTCTTCTGCGGAGCCGCGGTCGTCGGAGTGAAATTGATGATCTGCATACCTTCGGCGCGCACCACGTCAACACTGTCGGTGTAAGACGAGTCGCCGACTGCAACCGTCACGTCATAAGTGCCATTTGTGACATCGACCTGCCAGCGGCCCTCTGCGTGGCCGGTGCGCGCCATGTGTACAAAGGTGTCAAGACGCTTATCGGTGAGGGCTGCACGCTCGCGGCCTTCACCGACGAACGATGTTGCTGTGCCTGTGAGGTTCTCCCAGCCGTAACCGCGAGCCGTTGTGTATGCGTCGCCCGCATCTGCGCCGTAGCCGGTAGGTGTTGTTGTGGTTGCAGCCTGGAAGTTGACCTTCTTTGTTGTGAGGGGCGTACTGCCGGCCACCACATTGAACGTGCTCGTCACAAACGCTGACACGTTGTTCGCGTTGTCAGTTGCAGTGCCCACGACGGTGTGTGAACCAAGACCGACGCTGAATGGAGCCGTATAAACCGTGGACGCACCCCCATCAATGGTGTAGTTCACAGCCTTGATACCACTGCCGCCATCATCGGTTGCGTCAATGGTGACAGTGGCCGTGTTGATGTAATTACCCGACGTGTCAGTCGAACCGGATGGTGTGACGCTGACTACAGGCTTCGTGGAGTCGGGGGCGCCCGGAGCAATGTCGATGAAATCGATCTTGGTGTTCGTTCCACCGACTTGGTCGATCGTCAGCTTGCCGTCACTGACGGTAACAGCAGCTGTCACGGTCTTCTGTGGCACTGCTGCAGTCGGAGTGAAGCTGACGATCTGCGTGCCCTCGGCACGAAGGACGTCGACACTGTCAGCATAAGACGGATCACCGACGCCGACCGTCACGTTATACGTGCCGTTTGTGACGTCTGCCTGCCAACGACCTTCTTCGTGGCCGGTACGCGCCATGTGAATAAACGTGTCAAGACGCTTGTCGGCGACAACGCCGCGCTCGCGTCCTTCTCCTACAAACGATGTCGATACACCGCTCAGATTCTCCCAGCCGTAACCGCTCACCGCCGTGAACGCGTCGCCGGAGTCAGCGCTGTAACCAGTGGGCGTGGTCGACGTTGCTGTTTGGAAGTTGATCTTCTTGCCGGCCGGAGGAGTAGTGCCCGCAACCACTGTGAACGCCTTCGTAACAGGCACCGACACGTTATTTGCATTGTCTGTGGCTGTGCCGACAACTGTATGGGAGCCGACACCGACGCTGAACGGCGCGCTGTAACTTTGCGAAGTGCCACCATCGAGCGTGTAACTCAATGCCTTGACTCCGCTGCCACCAACCTCATCCGTTCCGTTGATGGTGACAGTCGCCGTGTTGATGTAGTTACCCGAAGTGTCAGTCGATCCCGACGGGGTGACGGTTACAACAGGTTTCGTTGTATCGGGGCCGGCTGTATTCGGGCTGATATCGAGGTAGTCGATTTTGGTGTTGGTTCCGCCTACCGCATCAATAGTAAGTTTGCCATCGGCAACAGTCACTGTTGAGGTGAACGACTGTTGCGGCGCAGCAGCGGTCGGTGTGTACCCGATGATCTGTGTGCCTTCGGCGCGAAGCACGTCAACACTGTCTGTGTAGGACGGATCCCCGACTGCTCCGGCGACGGTGTATGAGCCGTTCGGAACCTTGATTTCCCATCGGCCCGGTGTGGATACACCGGCAGATCCAGTGGGAAGCTGCATCGACACAAATGTGTCCAGACGCTTATCTGCGACGACATTTCGGTCGCGCCCGTTTCCGACGAGCGAAAGTGGTGCGCCCGTAGTTTGGTCTTCCCAGCCATAGCCGCTGGTTGCATTGAAAGCTGTGCCCGAGTCACCGGTGTACCCACCAGGAGTGGTGGACGTAGCGGTTTGGAAATTGATTTTGTACGTTCCCGGAGGAGTCGTGTTGACGATCGGAGTCAAGAGGTCGATCTGACCACCTGCGCCGTCTGGATCACGTCCGTACTCACCGACATAGACACGGCCCGTTGCCGGGTCTGATGTGATGGGAAGCGGGTTGTTGAATCCGCTCATCACCTGTGTCGGTGTTCCAGAGACATTGCCGTTTGCGTCGAGGTGAATTGCGATGATGTCTTTACCACCGGAATACTCGGTG
>JBBSGY010000329.1:0-3906 GCA_038253645.1 Acidimicrobiales bacterium | reverse complement strand
TCGACTCCCTCGCTGCGGCCGTTGCGCTAACAGGTCACCAAACTCCAACGACGCGAGTTCTCATGCACATCTTCTCGGACGGCACAGTCAGCGATGAGCTGCGTGCACAAGCGGGTGCGACTTTGCTCGGAGACGCTACGACGGCCAAGTCTGCGCCGATCAAACCTGCCGGTCCGGCTCTTCTCGCCGACTACTTCGATGAGCTCGTCTCTATGTTCGAAAACGACAACGTTGCCACGAGCGCTCCGAAGTCACACCGTGCAGCTGGACTGCTGATCGGCCACGTTGGCTCACCGACATCCATCAAGTACTTGTCCGATGTGCTCGATGGTCCAGCGACCGGGGCACGGCAAGCGGTTGCCGCAGAAGCACTGGCGTTCAGCATCGACCTCGCGTCGGTCGGTGCGCTGGCAAGAGCTGCGCTCACGTCGCGTTCGCACGCCGTTGTGAGCGCCGCCATAGCTTCGCTCGGGGCGCTCAGCACGAGATACCCGACGAGTACGCAAACACTTTCAGGCCTGCTTCTGAAACGCCCCGAGTTCGCACCAGATATCGTCACGGCCCTCGGAGCTGCTGACCACATCGGTGGTGCGGTGCCATCGTTGCTAAGCGTTGCTGCGTCTGGCTCGGCGGATTTCTCGCTGCGCGTCGAGGCTATCTACGCTGTGACGGCGGTCTTGAAACGCTCTACCCTACGGGCCACTTTGGCAACGTGAATTTCTACCTAGTGCGGTGTGTTCCAAATAGGCGCGCGCTTGCGGCGAGCCGGGGGCGTTGCTCACAAGGCGGGAATCCGCAGGAACATAGGCAAAGTTTTAATGATTTCCAACGAAGCGAGCAGCGTCATCCGGCCGTTGGAATCGCCGGCTATTTGGAACACACCGCACTAGTTCCTGCTTGGCGATGCCTCGAGATGTCGAGTCGATTCGATCGCGGCCACGAGGTCGAATACCGTTGTCGGCAGTGACCTATCGCATCGTCTTTCTGCACGGCATCGGAGACTCTGCAGATGTTTGGCAGTCGGTTGCTTCAAGCTCCGCGCTTAGCCAATACGACAAGCAGTTGGTGCAATTCCCGGGCTTCGATGGGCTGCCGTGGAACGGGGAGCGCGGTTCGGTGATCTCGTGGATCTGTTCGAGGGCATCATCAATAATTATGACGCCCTCCATAATCGTTGGTCATTCGATGGGAGGTCCGTCGGAACGCACGCTACGCTTCGCAAACCGGATCACCTTGCAGGTCTGGTCAATGTCGACGGCGGAATAACTTCTGGCGACAGGATTCTCAGTGCGAGCGCAATTGCGGCAGCTTACTAAGCAATGTTTGACGACTGGCTTCAACAGACTTCCGAACGATTCGGGCATCGATATGGCTCGTCGATCTTGAAGAAGGCCGGGTCACTGGAGACGTTAACTTGGTTGGCTTCCAGGCCGGACGTTCCGTCGCAAGTATTCGAGGGCCCCGGCCAGTGGCTGATGGAGAAACTCGATCACTTCCCTGAGACGATTTCGTCGTGGCTTAGCGAACACGTCCAGGTTGCATAATCACACAATGGCGAACGAACAGTTGACTTATGTTTCGAGTGTCGGTGAAACGTCTTGCGTGGTCGCATTACCGCGCTATCGATCCAGCGTGCTCGGTGGAGCCGTTTCATGAATGTCATGGCTGCGGTCCAGCAATACCGGAAGGACACTTCGAGGTGGTGCCCCCATCCCGGATTTGATTCGGGTACGCCACATCTGAATGTAGTGCACCGCCTTGGCCTCTCTGTCAGCAGAAACAAGCTCGTGGACGATACGTGCAACCAGATCAGGTTTCAGGATTTCGGAGTTCCTGGCATTCCACAAGTTCCTTGTAAGTAACAACTGACGATGCGCCATCCAGTATCGCCCGTGTACCGGCCGAAACTACAAATCACCGTCTTTGCTCATTGTCTCGCAAGATGCCCGTTGATTCGTCGCTCCGGCGACTGTTCGGCGGGTTTGCGTGCACAGAAGGCCCCCGATGCACGACGTATTTCTTGCCCGCTTACACGACACCCTTGCGTCCTGGAAAGTACCCGTCCCCCTTAGGGCACCCCAATCGGCAGCGACGTCAATTAGGTGAGATGTTTTGGTTCAGACGGAAGAAGTTGGTCGGGTCGTATTTACGTTTGAGCTCTTTGAGCCGGTCGAATTTCTCGGCACCGTAAGCGAGACGGACACGCTCTTCGCCTTCTTCCATCAAGAAGTTCACGTAAACGCTTGTGTGATGCGGCGTAAGCGCGTCCCAATAACGCCGCGCCCACTGCCGCTGGTCATCAAAACCATCATCCGACAAACTGTTGCCGTTGATGTTAAAGGTGAAGCCCGCATTGCGGTTATTGAATGCCGTCGCGTTTTCGTCGACGCGCGACACGGCTCCGCCCATTTGCCACAAGGCAACGCTTGTAACCGGCGACGTGATTTGTTCGCCATAAGCGACGACTACGTCGATTACTTCGTCGGTGAGCGCAGCCACATCGCAAGATCGCACGTAATACCAACGTCCGTGTTGAAACGACGGGTCCAGCATCTTCTGATGCATGAGAAACGGCTTCGGTTGGCAGAGGTCGAGCACCGGTGAACCGAAGTCTTTCAACGGTTGCACGACGCGTTGGCCCTCTTCAATCTCGCCGCTGTAACAAGCAATGACACCGATAATCAGCCGGCCAACCAGTTCGCGCGGAATGATCGGCAGGTCGGGAGCCATACGCTGCACGACGATTGTCATGAGTTCGTCGGGGCAATTCGCAACCCAGTCGCGATAGAACTTCAACACGTCGCGAGCTTGTGCGACGGGCCAAAACACCGGTCCTGCAACGACTTGTATGCCGACCTTTTGCATTCGAAACTCAAACTCCGTGACAACGCCGAAGTTTCCGCCGCCCCCACGAACGCCCCAAAACAGGTCGGCATTTTCGTGCTCCGATGCGGTGACGAACTCTCCATCCGCCGTAACCACATCTACAGACGTGAGGTTGTCGATACTGAGCCCGTATTTCCGCTGAATCCAACCAATTCCGCCGCCGAGGGTAAGACCGGCAACCCCGGTGTGAGTCACAATCCCCGAAGGAACGGCATAGCCAAACGCTTGTGTTTCTCGATCGAGTTCGCCGAGCAATACGCCGGCCTGCACACGCACCCGCTCTGCAGCGGGGTCGACACGAACGCCTTTCATCAGACTGAGATCGATGACCAGCCCGTCATCACATATGGAAAGGCCGGGGAAACTGTGGCCTCCACTGCGGACGGCAACGAGCAAGTTGTGCTTTCGTGCAAATCGCACGGCTGCACGCACGTCTGCCACACCGGCACAGCGCGCGATAACGCCCGGTCGTCGATCAATCGAACCGTTCCAAACTTTCCTGTGCTGTTCGTAAGTCACATCGTCGGGTGTAACGACTTCGCCGCGAAATACCGAACGCAGATCATCAATGTCGGCGCTTCCGAGGCCCGCCTTACTCATCGTGTCTCCCATCTTTAACAACAATCGCTCAACGTACTTCGCAAGCCTGAATATAGAAACCGTCGCCGCGTTCGCGTTGAAGGCGTAGCATTTCGGTGCCTCATCGCGTCGACCCGGTCCGGATCGGCAAGGTTTCATGGCGTGTTCCACCGGCTCATTGAAGTCGCACTCGTAGCGCGTCAAATCGGTCAGCTCGACATAACAGGCGGAACCGATCACAAAATGGGTCCTCGCGTAAGAGTCGATCTGCGAGCAACGCACGCATGTGAACCGCTCCGACCAGATGTGCCAAACGGCGCTGCGCGCGTTCGTCGAGGACCAGCAGTGCGCTGCGCGGTACCGGCAGCTGAAGTGCGTTAGCGAGTTTGGTCGCGAGATCTTGGTCGGACATTCGCGAGATGGGTCGATGATCGGCACGGT
>JBBSGY010000328.1:0-3911 GCA_038253645.1 Acidimicrobiales bacterium | reverse complement strand
CCTCTTTGCCTCGAGAACAAGACGAATGCCTCGCTCTTTGATCTCAGGCGGGTACTTCTTTGTTGCCATGACTCCAGTGTCCTTTCCAAGGACCGGAATCTCCAAAATTACGCACGCGATTCACCTATATACACCAGGCTTTTGGAGAGCGTTTGCAAGATTGGGATACGGGGATGTTCTGCGTTTCGGAAGCGGCGACGCGTGTCAGATGTGGATGAACAGGTGGTTAGGTGTCGAGCTGACATGGCAGCAAGACCCGGTGTGCACAGCCCAACACGTTTTGATCCTTCCATCGAGCCGGATCAGACATGGTTGTCACGGCGACTGGGCTTGTGCTCTGAGGTCCCGCCCGCATCCACCATGCTTCTCAATTGCTCAGTCAAGTCGTTGCGGGAGGCCGGCGACGAGGGACTTCTGACAGTAGGACAGGCGAACCGTTCTCCCGACAAAGGTTTCATCTCGAACTTTCACAACAGGACTCCGGTAGTTGTCGGCCGGACAATGGTATATGTCGGCCGGACGATGTAATCGGCCGCGTAATACGCGAACGGGATGCAGGCGATCTGTGTTATGTCCACCCTGGCGTCGTTCCGAAGAGTTCCGTGATAATGACGATGTCATATGACGTTGCTTGGTTCCATGTCGCATCCGAACAACGTTCAATCGCGTCATGGCTCCTTGAAATACATGGTGATAAGAGGACTGATAGGAGTTGGATGATGGAACACGATCAGTGGTGCCGCCGTGTGCAAACAGAGCATCGTTCTACGGCCATCCGCGTAAACAGCCAAGCCAGTTATTTGGAAAACACCGCATTAGATGCTCTTCGTCCGCGTCCACTCAAAGGCACGTCGACAAGTCCGGAAGCCGATGTTATCCCGTGACGGCGCCTCACGGACTCGCCGCGTACGTCGCCGGCTACCGAAACAAAAACGTCGACTTGATTCCAAATGTTGATCCGCTGGTACAGCACCGTGTCTCTGACATTGTTGCGACTTTCTCAAAATCGATCGGAATGACATTGCAGGCTGAATGGCTACCGAGAGACGCCGTGGGTGGAAGCACCAATCATGTCTTTTTCTTGCGTGACCCGAGCGGGGACACTCGCTACGCGTTACGCATGGCAAGAGTTCCAACGTCGAATTATGGCGGCATCGGTCTGATTAACGAGAGACGCATATGGTCGACGATTCCGCCGGCCATCTTTCATCGAACAATTGTCGCGGAGGGGGTGCAAGACGACCATCGATATCAGATTCAGAAATTCAGCGGTCATCAGACGCTCGGAAATGTTTTTCGCGATCTGGATACGAGCACGCAAGCAAAGGCGATTTCCGACGTGTTCAATATCCTCCGACAACTTCACCAAGTGAAACCGGAAGGAAAGTGGAACCGTCATCCCATAAGCCCGACGGTGCCGAACATCAAGTCCTGGCAGCACTACGTGGACGACATCGAACTCGGTGAGGCCAACATCGCAAACGTCTGTGAATCCCTGAAGGGCTGGAGTCGCAAGAAACTTCCTCTCCTTAAGCTTTGGGGCATTCTTTGCGAAGACTCTGGTTTCAACAATCGGGACGAGGAATTTGAACCCATCTCGCCGGTCCACGGGGATGCTCATCTGAATAGTTTCGATTGGGATAGCGTTATCAAGCGCGTCACCGGTACTTTTGATCTGGAACTCAGCTTTTTCAGCAAGCTTGGTCGGCGCAGCCTCGACGACTTCGACGTGCTTCGCTCCATTGACTTCGTCAGAGACTACGACCGCACCCCGTTGTCCAACGAGATGATTGATGTTCTACGCCCATACTTGCTCGGGCCGTCGAATTTTCCGGGTGCGGTTTTGAACCGGTACCGGTTTTACGAAGTGGCTCGTACGATCTACCGTTTGAATCGCCTCGTTGGCGGCGAGTTGCAGGAACATTCGGGTCAAGTGAGAGGTTTTTCCGCGACGCTTCTGGGCGAACACGTAGAGGGAAACGACTTTTTCAGTACTCTTGCACGGGACTCTCGGGTTTATGCTGAGTCATTGACGCGCAGACCCGTGAATTACGTACACGAGGCATTCGGAATACCGGAAACATTCGGAAATTCGTAAATGTTGCTGCGTGGTGTGGCGAATAGTTACTGAGCCTGAGTACATAACCGAGTGGTTCAGTGACGACGTTGAGTTCGACCCGCGTCCAAACTGAAAAGGTGTACTCGCGTTCAATGACGCAGAGGGAAAGTCCAGAAAAGTGCAGCCTTTCATAATGGATTCAAATTGAACCGATGACACGTTTTGCATTCCGTTGGTGTTATGACCAAAACGAGATAATGAGCGACTATGGGCCGCAGTCGCCGATCCGTCCCGTCGCCGCGTCATTGACGCGATGTTGTTGAGCGGAGAAGTCACCCAAACGGAGTTGGCAGCGCAGTTGCCGTTCACAAGACAGGCGGTGGCAAAACACCTTGCCGTGCTCGAGCAGGTTGATTTGGTCATGCGGCACCGAGATGGTCGAGAGGTGCTGTTCCAGCTTGGACGAACTTCTCGTCCGCGTGTGACCACTCAACGAAGGAGTCTGTGATGTCTTGCCGGCGTCTCAGCAATGAGTGCGGCTCTGGACTGGCAAGGGCAACCTGGCCTGCGCAACAGTGATCGATTCGAAAAGTGGGTTGCAACATGTCCGAAACATCGGAAACGGGCCTTCTGTGTACCCTCGGTTTACGGGACCATCGGAAGGTCTGTAGCGGGGCAACATGTTTCAGGGATCAGGACTACGCCGTGCCTACAAGGCACTTGTTTGCGAACCATGCAAGCTCGCCTTTTGTACGGCGGCACTAGTCGTTTCGTTGGCAACGGTTTCGTTGGCTAACGCGGCCACACCCGTGGCAAACGCGGCCACACCCGTGGCAACGCTTGACGTTACAAATGTGTCTGCGACACTGCTCTGGGTAAAGGGAGCGCACTTTCCGGCGTCATCGAATGTAACCGTCGCCGCCGAACTGACTGGTTGCACTGGGCAAGGGACGGTTAACTCGAACGTGACCGGCACGTTCACCATCGGCTTCTCCCCTGGCCCCGGTTGCTCAGGTGCAGCCAAGATCACGGCCTGGGCGGGCATCGTGGTCGCGAGATGGTCCGGCGTTATCGGCGTCGAGCCTCCGGCAGCGACGACTGGACCCCCGACGGGTTCGCCCGCATCCAAACCAGGCGCGAAGGTATGCGACAAATTCGGTTCCACACCCGTTGCCGGTGGCGCTTACTTGGTGCAGAACAACGTCTGGGGAGACAACACGGAGCAATGCCTGACGGCGTTCAGCACAGGTTTTCGTATTGACAAAGCCACCCACGACAAGAGCAGTGGGCCGGCGGCATATCCCTCCATCGTGTCGGGATGCTGGCAGGGAACGTGTACCACTGGAACGAGGTTCCCAGCGCTTGTTTCGTCTTTGCCGCCAATCACGTCGAGCTGGTCGGTCACGACCCCGGCCACTGGCAAGTACAACGTTGCCTACGACATATGGCTGGATCCCACTATGCGCAAGACAGGGCAGAGCACGGGTGCCGAACTGATGATCTGGCTCAAAGAGCAGGGCGGTATTGATCCGATCGGCGGTCAAAAATCGGCAACAGTGCAACTTGGCGGTGCGACTTGGGATGTGTGGATCGGCAAGAACGGAGCGACTCCGGTTATCTCCTGGGTGCGTCAGCAGCCAACCGACGTGGTGAACAACTTGCCAATCACTGATTTCGTGAAGGACGCGATGACGAGAGGAGTCGTCGATTCGAATTGGTACCTCACGAATATCCAAGCGGGATTCGAACCATGGCAAGGCGGTCAAGGGTTATCGGTCAACTCGTTCAGCGTGAGTCCGTAACAACGAGAGCGCTAATTGCTTCGAAAAGGCTTCGTCGCGTGCACTGAACT
>JBBSGY010000327.1:0-3920 GCA_038253645.1 Acidimicrobiales bacterium | reverse complement strand
GGTCGAGGTGTGCGTCACTTGGTCCGAGGTCTGGTCACTCTCATTGTCGTAGTGCAAGAACCAGTTGACTTCATTGCGGTTCTTGAAAATCTCGACCCAGTCGATCTCTCCACCTTTGGGCCAATCCTCCGCGTCGGGCCAAAGCAAGAAAAGTGCGTGATACGCGTTGCCAGCGGCACCGACCTTTAAACAACCTTCCCAACGTCCGTATTTCTGACCGGGAAACCACTTCATCGCACCTGTGTTGCCGCGCTCGTCTCCCGTGATCGTCACAAGCCCATCGGCGACCCTGATCGCCTCCGGCGTGCGAATGCCGGCCTTTTCGTTTCCGGGTTCCGGACCATACGCGTGCCAAGTCGGATCAAGCACATTTCCGTCGAAGTCGGACTCATAGGTGGGTTCTCCCCAATTGTGCATTGATGCTGCTGTCGCCGTGCACCGAGGCTCCTGTGGAGCCGTACTCACAGTTGCAGAAGGCACAGGGCCCGATTGTCTATCGGCATCTGACCCTTTTGATCGAATCGCAACAACACCGCATGCGATCAAGATCAGCGATAAAACGAGTAACAGTGTCTTTCGGGGCACATGCGCGAGTTTGGGGCACAAAGAGAGCAGTGTCTAAACGGACGAGGGAATGGATCCCTGACGCAATACCTTCTTGTGCTGCAGCCGGAGCGGTAGTTGGATGTTGCCGTCCAACATCAACAAGGAGGCCCCATGGCGGGTTTTGTGCAGATCATCGAATACAGGACTTCCCAGCTCGACGAAATCAGAAAGCTCGGCGAGAAGTACCGCGACGAGCGAATGAGTGAGAATGATGGTTCGCCAGTGCCTCGCGTAACGATTACAGCTGATCGTGACAATCCGGGTACTTACCGCACCATCGTCGAATTTCCGTCTTACGAGGAAGCAATGGCGAACTCGCAGCGCGAAGACACGTCGCATTTTGCAAAGCGCATGATGGAGCTGTGCGATGGAACGCCGACGTTCTACAACCTGGATGTGATCGACCAGAGTTAGTTCAAGTTTTTCCGGTTTTCATGAGCTGCAGGTGCCAATACCGCACTTATGGCTCAGGAAAACCGGGCTAATTGCGGAAGAACCAGCGAGGGATCAGCCCTCGCCAGTTCTTTCCTTCAAGAGCGTTTGTGCCGCGCCAGTCAGGCAAATGACTCCCACGCCGCCGAGGAGAGCCGGGCCGAGCCAGGTAACACCTTCGATACCCGCTGCAAATATGATGCCTATACCGGTCACAAATACTCCGATTACGAATGAAATTGGATCGAAATTGTGTCGCTTCACAGTCTTGCCTCGTCTGCAGTCGGGTCGTTGGTTATGAATACGTGACCGAAGCCGCTGCGCGCGTGCAACTTGAGCGTGGCGCCTTGGCCCTCGGTGTGTGTAATCAGTCTTGGTGCGGTTCCTTCGTCCCTGCGCCCGAGTACTTCGACAACACCTGCACCGGCGCTCGCGTTGATTTCGGTCGCAACATCTTTTGGAACCACAATGACGATTTCGCCGGCCGTTGTATGTGCGCCAATGGTGAATGGATCTGCACCCGGCTGGACCTTTGACAAGTCAACTATCAGCTTGCCGGCACCTAGTTCGTAGTCGTGTTGCGTCTCGTCAATTGTTGCAGGCCGATATTCGTGCACACCCGTTTTCGAATCAAACGGCGTGCCCGCCATTGCTGCGGCCGCGACGAACGGAAGCAGCAAAAGGGCGGGAAGTACGAGCCACCGGCCACGCCCTATCCATGCACCGGCAAGCGCGCCGGCACCGAGTATGACTATCGGGATCGCGAGCACTTGTTGCACGGCGAGATGTGCAGCGCCACCTTGGACTAGTGCCACACTGATCGCGGTTGCCAAGAGCGCAGCGCCCAGCGTGAAGGTGAACAGCACCGAACGTTCGCGCTTTGGACGCACGAGCACCGGTTGCATTGCGACTGCGCCGCCATACGCGGGTGTGGTGACACTTGGTTGTGGTGGCCCGGGACCTGGTTGGGAAGCAGACGGCGAGAACTCGCGTTCGGGTTGATCTCGCAAGAGATAAATGCCGAAGCCGACAAGCAGTACCGGCCAAACGATCGTTGCATGCGAACTGAAGCTGTCGGTGAGCGCCAGCACCGCGACAGCGAGGATCGCCCAAGGCCACCAACCATGACGGCCTTGCTTTGTACCAAGCCTTTCAAGTGGCGATGAGCCGGGGGGATCCGTCACGAGGGGCATCGTGAAGACGCCCAGCAGATAGAGAAGGATTCCCGACCCGCCCGCAACGGTGAGTGCAATAAACGCAGCTCGTATCAGCCACGGGTCGACATCCAAGTGATCGGCAATGCCGCTTGCGACGCCGCCGATTATTCGATTGTCGGTTCGTCGAGTCAACCGGCGAGGCCGGTGCTCGTTGGGCGGAGGCTGTTCGGGCCCCGCCGTCTTGGTTTCTGTCGTGTTTTCCATGTGTCACATCGTCGGACTTCGCAAGGCTCGGCGGTATCGGGAATGGCCCTGAAGAAACCCTGAGACCACGATTTGCGGAAAGCGGGTGCCATCTCAGGGACATCCCCGATTGTCATGGCCATTGCATGCGACGATCATGTGCACTACTCATGGAAGCAATCGACCATCGCCAACCGCCGTTTGTACGCAACGCAGACGAACGTATTCTCACCGGCGTTTCGGGTGGCCTGGCTTCCGCACTCGGCGTCGACGCTTGGATCGTACGGGTGGCCTTCTTCCTGATGACGCTTGGCGCAGGGGTGGGCGTGCTTCTTTATGCGTTTGCATACTTAGTGAGCGGCGCTCCTGACGCGGGCTTCAAGACACAAACCCGACCGGTTACTGAACGCCACACGGCGGGCGTACTCTGCGTAGCGGTTGGCGTACTGGCCGGAGCGCAATCACTTGGTATCGGCCTTCCCAACGGTGTTGTTGCACCGATCGTCCTTCTCGTTGCCGGTTCAGTTGTCATGTGGGCTCGCATGGACAACGAAAACCGTGCGCGCGTCGCTCGTGATCCCATCTCGCTTCTCGGAGGCCGCCATGCGTGGTGGCGATTTGTTTGCGGCGGCGTGATTCTCACGACCGGCATAGCGGTCTTTCTCAGAAACAGCACTTCGGTCGAAACAGCCCGATCGGTGTTACTCGGAGCTGCCTCGACGATCGCGGGATTGTTGTTACTTGTCGGTCCGTGGCTTGTCGGTCTTGTACGCCAGGCAACCGAAGAACGACGGATTCGCATTCGCTCCGAGGAACGTGCCGAGATGAGCGCCCACCTACACGACTCGGTTCTCAATACGCTTGCTTTGATTCAGCGTTCAGAAGCGTCGAGCGATGTTGTCGCACTCGCTCGACGGCAAGAACGCGAATTACGCGCCTGGATGCAGGGCCGGTCAGCAGAAGAGGGCGAACGCCTCGATGCTGCCATCGACGCTGTCGTGTCGCGCGTTGAAGCAAGTTACGCAGTGTCAATAGACGCTGTGGTCGTCGGTGGGGAAATCGAAATCGAAGAGCGCGCTGCCACCTTCGTGGCAGCCCTGCAGGAGGCAACTATCAACGCCGCAAGACATTCCGGTGTGGACAACGTCTCGATTTACGTCGAGGCGGAACCGGATGAATTGACAGGCTTCGTTCGAGACCTCGGTCGAGGATTTCATTTAAGCAACATTCCTGACGATCGCAGAGGTATCGCCGACTCGATCAAGGGGCGCATGCGCCGCATGGGCGGCAACGCGTTGATTGGGACTAAGCCCGGCGAAGGAACAGAAGTGGAATTGCGTATGCCCCGAGTTGAGAAGTAATGGAACGGATCCGCCTATTCCTGGTCGACGACCATGAGATGATTCTTGCCGGCCTTCGCGCGGAACTGTCCGGCGAGTTCGAGCTGATTGGATCCGCGATCGATGTCGACGGCGCCGTCGC
>JBBSGY010000326.1:0-3923 GCA_038253645.1 Acidimicrobiales bacterium | reverse complement strand
CGAGGTCGCCATCGGCAGCCGGCGCAGCACTTACTTTTCCGTCTGGCCCCACTGTGTAGCTACCGGCATTGATATTGACGGTGCCTTGGTAGACCGCGAGTTCTTTGACTGCGACGGGCAGAATTCGTTGACTGCTCGCGAGCTTGTCGCAGTCGATGGATTGAATTGCCATCTTTACCTTCGTTTCGTCACCCGGTTTCAGGTGCGCCGATCTCGTCCCCGAGTCGAGATCGCTGAAACTCCCGAATCCCGAAGTCGCATTTATGCCCGGGGCCGAGCCGATACCGGTGATATCGACCGGGAGTCTTCCATTATTGCGAAGCGTAAATCCCCAGTCGATAATCATGTGGTTTTGGTCAGGCCCTCGAAAATGTGCGTCCCCGGAAGCGAACGAAAGCTTTGGCCGGACTACGCCCGGTTGAGTCAGACTCGCTGTGATCAAGCCCGCAGTAACTGCGACGGCCAGAAATACGAAGACGTTTCGTCTGACGTTCACGCCACAGCTTTGCACGCGTTCCCAGTCACAGCGGACCCTTAGGATTTCATGTGTCCTTGAGCGGTGATGACGCATGGAGGCGACAGGAATCATGGCTGAAAAGACGCAGAAAATACGGCTGTTACTTTCAGATCAGCTTCCAGTGCTTTTGAAGTGCTCGTAGCAAACCGGTTGAAAGCATGTCTTCGACGCAACCGTTAACGAATGTGCTTAGGTCTCCGCGGCCCTTCGCGACGCCTATTGCAGCGTGAGAGGCGTCGAAACGAAACGAACTTTCTTCAAGGTCGCTTTCGTTGGCGACGTTCGAATTGTAAAGTGTATCGCCCATGAATAACTGGGCCTTGCCGGTTTCGAGAGCGTCGATCCACTCCGCCGACGTTTGCAGAGGCAACAGATCGGCATTTGGAACAACGCGCGCAAGCATGTCGACCGTGCTGGTCTCGGCCTCCACGGCCACCGTCATTCCGGCAAGCTCCGCGATGTTCGTGATATCGGGCACGTCGCGACCGCGAAGCGGCGCTTCGCGCGCCGAGAAATAGTGACCGCACATATCAATGCGCTTGCGCCGTTCGCTCGTGTCGGTGAGATTTGCAACGATCAGATCGACCTCTCGAGATTCGAGCATCTCCAGCTTGATCGAGTTCGGCGCTTCGATGAGCTCCACGTGTTCGGCGGCATCGAAACCGGAGCCGAAGATTCGCGATGCCAGCCGCGAGACGAGGTCGATCTCGAATCCCTGGATTGATTCGCCGTCGTTGCTGCGAAACGCCAGCTGCGGCGTGTAGGAATTGACGAGCACTCGCAGGCGTCCGCGTCTACGAATCTCGCGAAACGCGGAACTATCCGGGAGCGCAATGTCTTGCTCCGGATTGATTTCCGCTGGAAGATCTCCAACAATTATCAAGGCATCTCAACGATCGTGAACGGATAGCCGATGCTCAAAGCAACAACGACTCCACCCAACCTACGTCGCCCGAGCTGAAAACGCACGCGTGCTTGCGCGATCTGAATGCCTTAATGGCGCGGTGCGTGCCAGGATGCACGTTGATGCCTCCTGCGTCGAACGCCTTTTACATCGAGTCGACCCACGACACTTTGATCGAACATACGGTCGTATTTTGTGGCATTGCCGACGGTGGATTTCTATACCGGGATGACGTGATGGTCGCAGCCGCGGCCCCATCCGGGCTGGCGGAAACCTCCTGCACGTCGTTCCGGACGGATTCGTCCAACGAAGCGGACACCTATATCGAGCGTTCCGATGAACTTTTCGGAGCGCGAGGGCTGAAGTACTCGATTCTCCTGCGAGACGAGCTCGACGAGGACATCGACGAAGCTGCCGATCGTCGAGGCATGCGGCGAATGTCGAAGTCGATGCCGCGAATGATCGTGTACAGACGCGTTGGTCCACCCGTTGATGCGACCGTTGCCGTCGTAGAGACCGAAGCCGGCGTCCGGGAATGGGTGGACGTAATTGGTGGCGCGTTTGGTTTCGACTACCCGACCGAAGCGCTCCGCAACGACCTGTCGCCACCTGGCCGGATCCTTGCGAACCCCGCCATCAGGCTGTTATTGGCTTCCATTGATGGCATTGCGGTCGCGGGCGGCATGCTCTACCGGCACAAGGACCTTGCGTACATCAGCAACGTCGGCACGATTGTTCACTTTCGAAACCGCGGCGTCGCGAGTTCGTTGGTGCGGTATGCGACCAACCTCGGGTTCGATCTGGGCGCGACGGCTACGTTTCTCTTCGCATCCCACGGTGCCTCACACATCTGGGAGCACGTCGGCTTCGAAACCATCTCGTTCATTCATCACCGCGTGAGCAACTGACTCGTTCGAAAAATCCGCCTTCTCGACAGCGCTTTTCACTTCTGGATCGATTTGGGGCCGTTTGCTTGATTAGTCTCAGCTGGGCGTCGGGATGAGTCAGACTTTCGGCGTTCGACAGGTATTGGTACCTACAACAGGAGTGTTGATGTCTCAGTTCGTTTATGCGTTCGACCACAAGCACAAGAAACCTCCGATGGAGATGAAGGATTTGCTCGGCGGCAAGGGTGCAAACCTCGCGGAAATGACTTCTGTGCTCGAACTGCCGGTGCCGCACGGCTTTACCATTTCGACCGATGCGTGTCGTGAGTACATGGTGTCGGATTGGCCAAAGGCGCTGGGCGACGAGATCGACAAGGCCGTCAAGACGCTGGAGAAGTCGATGGGCAAGTCGCTCGGCGATCCGAACGACCCGCTGTTGGTGTCGGTTCGATCCGGCGCGAAGTTCTCGATGCCGGGAATGATGGACACGGTTTTGAACCTCGGGCTCAACGACCGGTCGGTTGAAGGTCTTGCAAAGCAGACCGGTGATGATCGATTCGCGCTCGACTCATATCGCCGGTTCATTGCGATGTTCGGGCGCATCGTCCTCGGAATATCAGGTGAGCCGTTCGACGAGCGGTTCGACAGCGCGAAAGAACTTGCCGGAACAAGCAACGACGCGGCAGTTCCTGTTGAGCTTCTCGATTATGTAGTCAACGCATACAAAGAACTTGTGCGCGAGCACACGGGTAAACCATTTCCGCAAGAGCCAAAAGAGCAATTGCGTCTCGCGATCGAAGCGGTGTTCAAGTCCTGGAACGGCGAGCGCGCCATTCTCTACCGCAATCGCGAGCGCATTCCGCATGACCTGGGCACCGCCGTCAATGTGCAGTCGATGGTGTTTGGTAACAGGGACGAAAACAGCGGCACGGGTGTCGCGTTCACGCGTGATCCCGCGACCGGCGAAAACAAGGCGTATGGCGATTTCCTCGTAAACGCGCAAGGCGAAGACGTCGTCGCAGGTATTCGCAACACAGAGACCCTCGACGCGCTCGCAAAGAAGTTCCCGAAGTGCCACAAGGAGCTCACCACGATTTTCGACCGGCTCGAGAAGCATTACCGTGACATGTGTGACACCGAGTTCACGATCGAGCAGGGCAAGTTGTGGATGCTCCAGACTCGGGTCGGCAAGCGCACTGGTTCCGCAGCGCTGCGGATGGCCGTGGAGATGACGACCGACAAGGCAATCAAGATTTCCAAGGCCGAAGCGATTTCCCGAGTGAAGGCAGACGACCTCGACAGCGTCCTGCATCCCCAGTTCGCCGAGAAAGTCACCCCGCTCACCAAGGGTCTTGCCGCTTCGCCCGGCGCCGCTGTCGGCAAAGCGGTGTTCTCGGCAGCGCGTGCAGTCGAGCTGCGGGCAGCCGGCGACAAAGTGATTCTTGTCCGCTCAGAAACGTCTCCCGAAGACGTTTCCGGGATGCTCGCGTCCGAGGGCATTCTCACCGCGCGTGGCGGGCTTGTCAGCCACGCAGCGGTAGTTGCGCGTGGCTGGGGCAAGCCCGCGGTTGTCGGTGCGGAGAAAGTCCGCATTACCGGAACGAGTTTCACAATT
>JBBSGY010000325.1:0-3931 GCA_038253645.1 Acidimicrobiales bacterium | reverse complement strand
TACGCCGCTGTTGAAGCAGCCAAATAGCAATCACTGCGCTGCCTATCGGTAGCGCAAGCACAGAAATAGTGGCGAGCACAGGGCTGTGAACCTTTGCGCCGGGTGGAACTGCATACGCAGCGAGCAACAACAATGACTGGATAACCGCGATTGCGCGCAATCGCGCAGTTGCAAGCGCTGCAAGCGGCAGCGCCCATCCGCAATACCAGGGCAACACATAGGGTGCTGTGAAAATCGCCACAACTGTTATTGCGGCTGCGCTTTCGACGCGATCATGTTGTTTGCAACACACGATCGCGACTGCGATGCAGGCCAACCAAGCCAACGTCAGCCATGTGCCGCCGCCGAAGATGTGTTGTGGAAGTGACCATATGGAGGCGCGCGATGTTCCCCCGGTGTTGCGCAGTAATGGCTGCACTGCCATCCATCCGCCGAAGGGAAAGTAAGCGAGCACGACCAGCGCGATGGCGAGTAGCGCCGGACGAATTGTGTCGCGTCCACGAAGTCGCCATGCGAGCGCTGATGCGGCGGGAAAGATCGCGGTGGCCTTGATCAGGATCGCGATAGCCACAAGGATTGCTCCGGCGTACTTGTTTTTCTCAAGCAAGTAGAAGCCCAGCGCAACGACAACTCCCATGAGTAAATCGTTGTGTCCGCCGTTGACCATAAACAGCACGGCGGGGTTCAAGCACAGGACGAAAAATGAAGCAGGTGATCGTCTTTTGTACGCGACAAAGACCGCGAACAGAAAGATGCTGAGTGCAGCGATCCCCTGGTGCCACATGCGATTCGCCAGAGGGGAGTCGCCTGCGATAAGGGCACCGATTGAGGACTCGACGATGAACACCGGACCGTATACGGATTTGACGTGCTGCCAACCGGGAGCGACTCGAGGCAAGGCTCGGTCCTCCGGGAAACCGTTGGGTGCCGTCGTGTAGGGATTCGCGTGATGGACGGCGACCGTCCGTCCGTAGGCAACGTAAGACCACACGTCTCGTGAGTCGCGAGGTGGCAGGGCTACCGCCACTGAGAGCGCAAGGGCGCTCAAAGCCACCGTGAGCGATGTGACCAATCGCGCGTTGTGGCTGAGTGTCACGAGTGTCGAACGTTACCCATCCGGGTACGACGATGACTACATGTCACGTGGATGCATTCCATATAAGACGGCTAAAGGTCAGTCCGCTTCACAACCGATGCGTCGACCATAGCTTCAGCGAGCGAGCAAGCCAGTGCGTCCGATTTGTACCAATTAAATCAAGAGTTCACCCGTTTGGATCAGTGTTGCGCGCCGCTTGGCTCAACTGCATTGCCGCATCGTCGATCCAGCCCTGTGAACCCCGGCCGCATTGGTCGCAAACCACACAGGAGACAAGATGGGCAAACTGCTCACAAGGAAAAGGGGTCGCATTCTGGTTGCAGCGGGCGCATTGACCGCACTGACCATTGGCGGCGCTTATGCATTCACCGCGGCGAACACCGTTACTGCTTCCAAGGCCGGAGACGGCGCAGCCGCAGTGTCAGGCTTCGCGGTAAGCAACATTCACTACGGCCTCAACACCACCACGCCCAGCAACGTCGACTCCGTCAATTTCGTGACCGACACCGCAGCGCCGACAGGCTCGACCCTCAAGGCACAGTTCACGGCTGGGGGTAACTGGTACACCTGCACCAACGCCAACACTGCCGTTGCCTGTGACACGACATCGCCGGCATTGACGGTCCTCCCGACCGACACCGTCCGCGTCGTCATCGCTCAATAGGTACTCGCTCGAGTGGGGACGGCGGCGGCCGTCCCCACTTCTTTTAGTTCGAGGAGGTGACACGAATGTTCGAGCGAATCGCCAACATGTCCAAGACGATAAAGCTCGGCGTCGTGATCGCACTCATTGCGGGTGGCGCGTGGGCGTACACAGCAGCAAACACAGTTCCTGCTTCCAAAGCCGGCGACGGCACGGGAACAGTTACAGGTTTCGTGCTCAGCACGATCAAATACAACCTCAACGCCGCAAATCCGGGAAACCTTGACTCAGTGACTTTCGCTCTTGACTCAACGCCGGCTGCCGGTTCGACGATCAAAGTGCAGCTGGCTGCCGCTGGTACTTGGTATACGTGCACAAACGTCGCAGCAAACATCACATGCAACACCACTGCGCCTCAGGCGACGGTTGCTGCTGTGACTGCGCTCCGTGCGGTAATTGCGCAGTAGGCCGCTGACATGTTCGACGCGCGTCGCGTTGCAATAGCGCTGGCGTTGCTGGCGGTTACCGCCCTCAGCTTGTTCTATCTCGCACCCGGGCCCATTGGCCGCACTTCATACGTGACCACCTTCGGCAATTCGATGGAACCGCGTATCCACAAAGGCGACCTCATTGTCGTGCGAGCGCGATCTCACTACGCAGTTGGTGATGATGTCGCGTATCGCAGCGCCACGCTCAAGCAGATTGTGTTCCACCGCATTGTCGCTGTTGAAGGCACGCACTATGTGATGAAGGGTGATCACAACACGTGGCTTGATCAGGATAAACCAACGAGGCACGAGATTCTCGGGCGCGAAATCTTTCACTCTGCCGGTGGCGGCGAAGTGTTGCAGAGCAGTCGACATCCGGCGATGTTTTCGTTGTTCGCGCTCGCGACTGTGTTCACATACAAGCGCGTCGGATCGCCGCGAAAGAGATTCGAGGGTCGGAAAAGTTCGCCGCGTCTGAGCTTCTCCAAGTTTGAGTTCTTGAAGGTGGGTGAAGTCGGCCAGGCAAATGTCTGGGCGATCGCCGGAATCGGCGCAAGTTGCCTAGTACTACTTGCGCTGAGCTTCACGCGGCCTGTGAACAACGAAACCTCGCATGACGTGACTCTGAACCACCGCGGCGAATTCTCTTACTCTGCGGTTGTTCCCGGAGCAGAAGCGGTTTATCTCGACGGCCGCGTTCACACCGGTGATCCGATCTACTCGCGCCTGCTCGACAAGGTGAACGTCGCTTTCAAGTACCACCTCGAGTCCGAGGCAAAGTTCGAAGCACAGGGCACTGTGGAGCTCTACGTTGACATACGCGACACAAGTGGTTGGTCGCGTCGAGAAATGATTCAACCAAGTACACCGATGGTGCTTGTCGCAGGTGCTGATTCTGTCGCGCAAGGCACGTTTGATATCGCACAGTTAGCGAGCATGACGGACAAGCTCGAGCAAATGACCGGCATCACACGCGACTCGTACAGTGTTGTTCTCAAAGCATCGGTCCACATTAACGGCGAAACGAACGGCCAAGTCGTCCAGGAGGCGTTCGAACCCGAATTGACGTTCGGCTTGGACGCACTGCAATTGCAACTTCAAGCATCGAGCGGCAAGACAACAGACATGCTCAACCCGTCCGGTGGCGGATTGCTTCACGTGCCGGCCAAGCACGCAAACGCGTTCTTCGGGGTGCCGGTATTGTTCATGCGTTCGTTTTCGGTTTTGGGTTTGACCGCAACGGCATTGTTTGCTGCCCCGATTCTCCTGAATCTTCGTCGCCGAACGCCTCGCGCCGAGCTGAGCGAGTCAGATCGCATTGCGCGCAAGTACCGCAAGTTGTTGCTTCCAGTGTCGACTTTCCAGGGAAATCTTTCGGGTCGCGTTCACGAGACGACTTCGTTCGACAGTCTGGTCCGTTTGGCGGAGCTTCATGATCAGGTCATCTACAACTGGGAACGTGATGGAGTTTCGACCTATGTGGTTGAAGAAGATGGGGTGGTCCACCGGTACGTGATAGGCGAACCCGAAACATTGGTGAAGCCGGCACGACGTAGAACCGCCGCTGCTGAGAAGTCGGTGCGTGTGACGCGAGGCAGAGTCCGAAAGTCAACAGATGACTCGTAGACGTCGCCGTCGCCATGCGTTACACGACAAGCAGTGGTACGCGTCTTTGTTTTCACTCACGCTCGTCACGCTCGTCGC
>JBBSGY010000324.1:0-3938 GCA_038253645.1 Acidimicrobiales bacterium | reverse complement strand
CCATAAACACCGAATGCCTTTGCGCGCTCGACAGGCTTGGTGAACGTGACCGAGATGATCGAAAGCGCCGCCGGCGCCATGAGCGCGGCGAATGTGCCTTGCAATGCGCGTGATGCGAGCAGGACTCCAAGGC
Organism: Acidimicrobiales bacterium; assembly: GCA_038253645.1. Taxonomy (GTDB): domain Bacteria; phylum Actinomycetota; class Acidimicrobiia; order Acidimicrobiales; family JBBSGY01; genus JBBSGY01. Next base: position 3,805 of record JBBSGY010000324.1, on the reverse strand, counting down.
TGTTGGCGATGCCACCCAGTGCCGACGCCGCAGCGAAACCGACAAGGCCGATGACAAAGATCTTCTTGCGTCCGGTGTAGTCGGCAATGCGTCCACCAAGTAACAACAATCCACCAAAGGTGAGTATGTAGGCCGTGATAGCCCATTGACGGTCGGCTTCGGAGATGTGGAGAGCGTGCTGCATCGATGGCAGTGCGATGTTCACGATCGAACTGTCGAGTACCACCATCAGCTGTGCAATTGCGATGACGGCAAGCGCCAGCCATCGCTTCGGGTCTTCTTGAGGCTCGACTTTGGAGCTGTCGGCCAATATCTTTGTTGCCATGGTTCGCCTCCGGCTGATTCGTGTGAGATCTTGAAACGGAGGATGCCTCCGCTCCGCATTGGCCGTACAATACGGAGGCTGCCTCCGTTATGCAAATGGAGGTTCGGCAGACCACGGAAATAGGATCGTGACGAATGACTCAAGCGGATCTATCTGAAACCGAAGTAGCGGCACCGGCTATCATGTCGGATTCCGACGTGATCGCGAAGTGCCGTCGTTCTGACGCGCTTCGGAATGAAGAAAAGCTTGTTGACGCAGCTCGCGAGGCATTTCTCGCTAGCGGCACCGAGGCCTCGCTCGAAGACATTGCCCGCAAAGCCGGCGTCGGCATCGGAACGCTCTATCGCCACTTTCCGACTCGCCGGCACCTGGTCGAGGCTGTTGCAAGGAAAGGGCTTGGTGAGGTCGTCGAACTCGGCAACTCACTCTTGGGCTCAAACGACCCTGGGCAAAGCCTCATGACTTGGACCAAGGCCGTCGTAAAAAATACGGCCGAGTTCCGCGGCCTTGCAATGACAATGGCCGAAACATTTTGCAAGCCGACCGCAGATGAATCTCCGTGTAGTGCCTTGCGCGTTGTAGGCGAGGCAATGCTTGCTGAATGTCAGGCTGCAGGCGTTGTCCGCAACGACGTGACGGTCGACGACTTCACGATGATGGTCAACGCGCTTGCGTGGACCGCAGACCAAACGTCCGCCGCAAGTTTCGACACACTGCTCGCCGTCATGTTCGACGGTTTGACTGCCCGCAACTAAGCCAGCAAGGGCGCTGATGGGAGTGAAGGTTCAGATATGGGACGAGATAATTCATTCCACAAAAGTTCGGTAATACGGTCCGCGAGTTGATCGTTCAAAATCTCGTTTGTCCAGTTGGGGGTTTGCTTGTAGACGTCGACATCTGGCGTAGGCCAAGGCGTAGGCCGGTAGAGCACGCCGCACGCCGACCCCGGTGGTCTATGTAGGTAGAAATGGCCGTGTGGCAGTCGATCGAAGAAGTCCGGCACCTGAAATACAACCGGAGGAACGAAAATCCGCGACTTGTGATTCAGATTCGTAAACTGATCTGCTGTCGAATCCATGACATATCCACCGGCGATAGTGACGACATGCCCATTCCAACTGTCATTCTCACTCACGTGTGGATTCAAGTCTCCGATCGAATACCAACTTGATCCAGCTGGAGGTTCTGAAACGGATGCTTCTATTCCCTTCGTGGCGAGCCTATTGAGCGCGTGTGCTTCGACAGCCAAAGGGAATCCGTCACCGACGCCAATATTGCGCAAGATTCCAAGTGTCACCGCCGCACTTTCAACGCATGTCGTCCGTGTTTTGAACGTCTTGAACATTTCTGTGTTGACGAGCTCGACAAGAGCGGGCGCGATTAGCGCCATATCGAGACGCAATAGCCGGGCAGACATGCCTCCGAGGATAGGAAAACTCAAGGTTGGACGCCAATACATGCCTCTCGATCCCGAACTGTGTGCTCAAAGGTGCCGTTTTCGGGGTCTTTGCGCACACAGTTCTTGGGTTACAGCGTTGAACGAACCTCTTGGGCCGCTGCCACCATTGCCTGTAGTGATGCTTCAGTTTCCGGATACGCACGGGTCTTGAGGCCGCAGTCCGGATTTACCCAGACTTGATTTGGGCTGAGGACTTCGAGCGTGCGCTGCAGATGACCAACGATTTCCTGTTTCGTCGGAACCCGCGGCGAATGGATGTCCCACACTCCCGGGCCGATCTCGTTGCGGTAGTCATAACCACGCAGTTCGTCCAGCAGCACTTCTCCTGAACGAGCGGCTTCGATGCTTATGACGTCTGCGTCCAGCGCGGCAATTGCATCCAATACGTCACCGAACTCGGCGTAACACATATGAGTGTGAATTTGAGTCGCGTCACCGACACCACTCGTCGTCACGCGAAACGAGTCGACCGCCCATTTGAGGTACTCGGGACGGTCCTCGTCGCGCAGTGGGAGAAGCTCACGCAACGCAGGTTCGTCGACCTGAATCACACGGATACCTGCTGTCTCAAGGTCGTTGACTTCATCGCGAAGCGCGAGTGCCATCTGGCGTGCAGTCTCCGCCAGTGGTTGGTCGTCTCGAACAAAAGACCAGCTCAACATAGTTATCGGGCCGGTGAGCATGCCCTTCATTGGTTTCGATGTGACGCTTTGCGCGTATTCGGACCACCGGACTGTCATCGCCGCCGGACGCGAAAGGTCGCCGGCAATAATAGGTGGGCGCACATAGCGTGATCCGTAGGACTGCACCCAGCCATTGTTCGTGAACACATAACCGTCGAGCTGTTCCGCGAAGTACTGCACCATGTCGTTGCGCTCAGGTTCGCCGTGCACGAGCACATCAATTCCAAGATCTTCCTGAAGACGAACCACTCGGTCGATTTCGAGACGCATGCGCCGCTCGTATGTCGCTTCGTCCATCTCGCCCTTGCGCAATGCAGCGCGCGCATTGCGCACTTCTGTAGTTTGCGGGAATGAACCAATTGTTGTTGTAGGCAATAGTGGAAGTTGTAGTGCTTCGCGTTGCATTTGCACCCGCGTGGCGTAGTCGCTTTTGCGTTGAGCGGATGCACTCGTAACGGCTGCCGAACGCGAACGCACATCGTCACGACGCGTAAGGGGAGATGTACGACGAGATTCGAGTATCTGAGCGTTATTCGCAATCACGTCTGCGATTTCAACGACGCCTTCGTTAAGGGCAAGCGTAAGATTTGTGATCTCACTGAGTTTTTGCTGCGCGAACGCAAGCCAAGGCCGAACGGTGGGTTCGAGGTCCGTCTCGAGGTCGACATCTATCGGCACGTGGAGTAGCGAACTCGACGCGCTGACAACGAGATCGCTCGTAAGCGAACGCAGCTCGACAAGCAACTTGTATTCGCGTTCGAGGTCCGCAGCCCATACGTTGCGGCCGTCGACAACACCGGCCACGAGCCGCTTTTCGCCGAGTCCGCCGATGTGACGAAGATCAGCAAGGTTGCAATCGCGAGCAGATGCAGTGAAATCGAGCGCAATTCCCTCGATCGGCGCATTCGCAAGCGTCTGCAATGCAACGCCCGGGTAACCGAAGTAGGTAGCGACGAGAATCTTTGGGCGGTCGGAACCTTCCGTCAATCGCGAGTACACACGGTCGACTGACGCCGACAAATCGAACGGCCGGCTGCACACGAGCGCAGGTTCATCGATTTGTACCCACTTGGCCCCGGCTGCCTTGAGTTCCGAAAGCAATTGAACATAAACGGCGACCAGCTCGTCGAGTTTTTCTATCGGGTTGAAACCCGGAGCTGTTGATTTCGACAGCAAGAGATAGGTAATCGGCCCAACGATTACAGGTCGCGTAGAGACGCCGGCTGCAGTGGCCTCGCGAGTTTCTGCTACAGGCTTTTGGTGCAGAAGTGCGAAACGCGTATCCGGACCGACCTCAGGAACGAGGTAGTGGTAGTTCGTGTCGAACCACTTCGTCAT
>JBBSGY010000323.1:0-3943 GCA_038253645.1 Acidimicrobiales bacterium | reverse complement strand
TTGCAGCGCAACCTCGACACGCTGGACCGTTCGGTTCCGCCATGGCTCGAGCGTTCAAGCGACCGCAACTCGGTCACGGTGCTCAACGAGCCACTTCGTGACCACATCGATATACCTGTTAACGAGCAGCAAATCGTCGAGCTCTACTCCAAGTAATCCGAACTTTCTTTTAACCCGAGGTTTTAACGCATGCTCATTATTCAGCGACCAGCAGTCGAAGCGATTGGCGACGACGATCAATACCGTCAGCGATTCGCGGTCGGTCCGTTGGAGCCTGGTTTCGGCGCCACGCTTGGTAACTCACTGCGTCGCACGTTGCTCTCCTCGATTCCAGGTGCTGCGGTGACGCAGGTTCGGTTTGACGAAGCTCTTCACGAATTCACGACGCTTCCCGGCGTCAAAGAAGACGTCACCGACATCATCTTGAACCTGAAAGACATCGTGCTTCAGGTCGAGGCCGAAGAGGCCGTCACACTCCGCATCGACAAGGCCGGCCCGGGCGTGGTCACGGCGGGTGACATTGTGACTACTTCCGAAGTCGAGATCCTCAACCCGGAGCTCGAGCTGGCAACGATCAATGCCGGCGGTCGTCTGTCGGCTGACATCACGGTTGACCGTGGTCGCGGTTACGTCTCCGCAGATCGCAACAAGACCAGCGCCACAATCGGCGTGATACCGGTTGACTCGGTGTACTCGCCGGTTCGCCGCGTCGCATTCACCATTGAACCGACACGTGTCGAGCAGTCGACCAACTACGACCGCCTCGTTCTCGATATCGAGACCGACGGTTCGATCTCACCACGCGAGTCACTTGCTTCGGCAGGCGACACGCTGCGCAATCTCGTCGGCCTGATCGCCGACATGAGCGAAGATCCACAGGGCCTCGAGCTCGGCGAGATAGGCACGACCGCAAGCGGTTCGCCCGACTACGACCTACCGATCGAAGACCTCGACCTGTCTGAGCGTCCGCGTAACTGTCTCAAGCGCGCGCAGATAAACACGATCGGCGAACTCATGGGGCGCAGCATCGACGACCTGCTAGGCATCACAAACTTCGGCCAAAAGTCACTCGACGAGGTTCTTCAAAAGCTCGACGAGCGCGGCCTCAGCCTGCGTACCCGGGAGGGATGATCGCTTATGCCGGCAACTCCGAAGAAGGGTCCTCGTCTCGGTAAGGACTCGGCACACCAGAAGGCGATGATGGGCAACCTGTTTGCGTCGCTCATCGCCGCTGAGGCAATCGAGACAACTGTGGCCAAGGCGAAGTTCTTGCGTCCGATCGCCGAGAAGTTCATTACCAAGGCAGCGCGCGGTGGCTTGCACAATCAGCGCCAGACCGTTGCGTTCATGCGTGACAAAGAGATGGCGCACAAGTTGTTCTCTGAGATAGGCCCGCGTTATGCAGACCGGCCGGGTGGCTACCTTCGTATCTTGAAGCTCGGCCCCCGTGCCGGAGACCGCGCGCCCATGGCGCGCATCGAATTCGTCGATTGACAATTCGTCTCCTTGTTTCATATAAGGGGACTGACTTTCACGGGTTTGCCGAGCAACCCGGCGGTCTACCAACGGTTGCCGGGGTCCTACGCGCCGCGCTCGAAAAGGTTATTCGTCAACCGCTCGAGCTCACATGCGCCGGTCGGACCGATGCCGGCGTGCACGCGCGTGGGCAAGTTGTTTCCTTCGACGCTGATGTTGCAGACCTTCATTTGCTTGTTCGATCGGTGAACAAGCAAATCGGGCCATGCGTCGTCATCCAGTCTGCACAAAACGTACCGTTTGATTTCAATGCGCGCTTTTCCGCGATCGGGCGCTCATATCGGTACACGATCCTGAACTCGCAGGCTTCCGACCCGTTTCGTACTGACTTCATGTGGTGGATCGGCGAAGAGCTAGACATCGACGAGATGAATATCGCATCCCGCATGGTTGTCGGGGAGCATGATTTCTCCGCGTTCTGTAGACGTGCTGATCCAGACAAGTCGCTGATCCGCAGCGTCGATTCGGCACGCTGGATGCAAGTGGAGCGCGACGTGATGCGTTTCGAGATCGAAGCGAACGCGTTCTGCCACCAAATGGTTCGTTCGATCGTCGGCCACCTTGTCGACATCGGCCGCGGCAAACGCCTGCCAGATGACATAGCCCGCACTCTCAAGTCGCGTGACCGCTCCAACGCCGCGCCACTGGCGCCCCCGCAAGGCCTGGTGCTGTGGGAAGTGCGTTACTGACGCCTTGCTGCGTCTTTTCAGTTGTTATTGGCTGTAGCGCGCCGGTAATCACGGCTGACAAGACTCGCGAAACGCGAGTGAACGAGGACCCTTAATTGACGATTTCGGCTTGATAGCCGGCGCTTATGAGTGCTGCTGTCAGTTCTTCTTGCTGTAAGCGGTTCCGGGTTTCGAGAGTGAGATCGAGTTCGACGTGATCGGCTTCCACGAAGTGACCCGATCGGTGATTCTCGACGTCGACGACGTTGACGCCCATCGTGGAAATGATGCGCGTGATGCCTGCAAGCTGGCCTGGTATATCAGGCAGGATCAGGCGCATAACCACGTAACGGCCGGAAGAAGTAAGGCCGTGGTCGATCAATTTGACCAGTAAAACCGGGTCGACATTGCCGCCGGTGAGTACGCACGCCACCGGACCGTTACCCGCAATCTCGCCCGCCATAACTGCTGCCAGCGCCGCTGCAGCGCCGGGTTCGATAACTGCTTTTGCACGTTCGAGCAGGACCAGCACAGCGTGGCTCAATTCGCCTTCGGTAACGAGAACGAGTTCGTCGACGTGACGTTTCACATGCTCGAGCGTGAGTTCGGAAACTTCACGGGTCGCAATCGCGTCGGCCATTGTCGACATGTGTTCCAGACGCACCGGACGGTCTTCGCGAAGGCTGCGGCTCATCGCAGGTGCGCCCGCAGCTTCGACACCGACAATCCTGATTTCAGGACGCAGCGTTTTGAGGGCGACCGCTACCCCAGAAATGAGGCCGCCACCGCCAACTGGAACGACCACCGTCTGGATATCGGATGGCAATTCGTTCGCCAGTTCGAGTCCGAGAGTTCCGTTGCCGGCAATGATTTGTGGATGATCGAAGATCGGCACGAAAACAGCACCTTCGTTTTCGACGCGCCCGTTCGCCTCTTTTGTGCACTGCTCGACGTCGCCCTCGATGAGCACAACGTTTGCTCCGTATGATTCGGTGGCCTCGAGCTTCGGCAGTGGCGCCTTCTGTGGCATGAAGACCGTGCAACGGTGTCCAGTGAGATTGCATGCCAGTGCGACCGCCTGAGCATGGTTTCCGGCCGACGCCGCAACGACCTCGACCCCCTCGGGCAATTGGGAGATGAGGTTGTACGTGCCACGAATTTTGTAGGCGCCCGCCCGCTGGAGCTGTTCTTCTTTCACCCATACGTCTCGGCCGACCAGGTTCGAAACAGCATGCACGTGCTCAACAGGGGTGTGACGAAGTATCGGCGCCAAACGCTCGGATGCGATACGAATTTCGTCCAGCGACACCACAGAACGCCGACGGTAATGCGCTGCGGCCCGGATAGCGCGGCGCCGGCTGCTGGACCGGTTCGGAAACTCGGCCGGCCGAGGCAGTCAACCGGGGGCGTTCGGAGGCTCCTCGTTAGCTTTCCTTACCAGGCCGTGTATGCTTCTCGCCCGGTCTGGCGCGCTCGAATTGAGGGCCGCTCTTGAAAGGTTTCCAGTGCGCACGTTTTCTCCAAAAGCAGCCGATATCCAGCGCAAATGGTGGGTAGTCGACGCCGAAGACTTGGTTCTCGGCCGAATCTCCACTGAGGTTGCTCGCATTCTGCGCGGCAAGCACAAGAGCATTTTTGCCCCCCACCTCGATACCGGCGACCATGTAATCATCGTCAATGCCGACAAGGTGCACTTGACCTCAAATAAGGCCGATCGCACGTTCGCCTACCGCCACTCC
>JBBSGY010000322.1:0-3952 GCA_038253645.1 Acidimicrobiales bacterium | reverse complement strand
GGCGGCTAAGCAACGATCCTGTTTGCGTGCGAGTAAAGAAACCCAGCGGCATCCGCTGCACGTGTTCGTAAAGACCGACGCGAAGGTCATAGATGAGTCCTTCACCGATTGTCGCGCTGAACCATCGGTTGATGACATTGAGTGCTGTGTTCAGAAGTGCAATCCCAACGGCGGCAAGGAATAGGAGATTGACGAGGCCATAGTCCCGGGCCGGAATTGCATCGTCGATGATCTGCTTGAAAACCAGCGGCGGCAAAACAGCAACACCCGCCGAACCAATAATCGTGATGACGTTCAGGAGCAGGCGGGTCCGGTAGGGGCGTGCGAACTTCCACGCCCGGCGCAACATTGCGCGATCGAGCCCGGCGTCTTTCGTACCGACGTCTGAAAACATCCGGGCGGACATGCGGACTTGATGAGGAGGCATTTGGGCCAGTCTGTCGTGTTTACCGAGCAACGCGCGATGGTGCTTGGATTCGACGTTTCAAGCGCGCGTTGCCGGGACAAAAATGGCGGAGAGGGTGGGATTTGAACCCACGGTGAGCTTGCACCCACAACGGTGTTCGAGACCGTCCCATTCGGCCGCTCTGGCACCTCTCCGGGGGGAGACGTTAGTTCAGGGACGAGATCGGCGTGCGCGGAAGAAATCAGTGAGTAAGCCAGCGCATTCCGCAGACCGGACACCTGCGATTACCGGTAGTTCATGGTTCAAGCGGGAGTCAGCGCAAAGGTTGTAGAGCGAGCCCGTGGCCCCGGCCTTAGGGTCGGTGGCGCCGAACACGAGGCGTCCGACGCGAGCCGCGATTAGTGCGCCCGCGCACATCGGGCAGGGTTCGAGCGTGACTACAAGCGTCGCATTGTTCAGCCGCCACGAGCCAATTGCTTCTGCCGCGTCGCGAATTGCGAGAATCTCTGCGTGTGCGGTCGGATCGTTTGTCCACTCGCGTTCATTGTGGCGACGGGCAACGACCACGTCATCGATGATGATGACCGCGCCTACGGGAACATCTTCGTGTTCGAGGGCACGTCCGGCTTCTTCCAAAGCGATTGCCATTGCATTGTCGTCGGAGATCATGCAAGTGCGAGATCGATGAAGTGCGTCATGTCTTCGATAACCAAGACGCCGTATTCGGCAATGGAAGCTCCGCGTTCTGGGAAGTTTCCCGCGAATCCGATCGTTGTCATGCCAGCGGCGAGCGCGGCTTCGATTCCGATACCTCTGTCTTCAAGTACGATGCATCGCGCCGGTTCGACGTTCATCGACTGGGCTGCGTGCAGAAACAAGTCAGGCGCCGGTTTCGGATTACTTGCATTGAGGACGTTGAATATCGCATCTAAATGGTGCAATAAACCCACGGTTTCAAGGGAGAAGTTGATGTATTCAGCCTCGGAGTTCGACACAACACATCGTTGAATGCTCGAAAGCGCAAGCAACGTTTCTTTTGCGCCGCGCGTCGGTTTCAGTTGTTCGTGAGCGATTTCGCGGTACGCATCCGCCAACTGTTCGCGAAAGTTCTCCGGGTACGCAACACCGTATGTAGCACACAAGTCGTTGACCATGAATTCGATATCTCGCGCGCCGTACAGTTCTCCGACCTCTTCACCACTTAACCTCACACCCATGGTTTGGTCCAGGACCTTTGAAAGTGTCGACGCACAAAGCGGCTCACTGTCGATGAGCGTGCCGTCCAAGTCAAAAATTGCCAGGTCGAACTTCCCCATGTGTGTTTTGTTATCGGTCTTGCAACGCGTCGAGGGCGATTGCAAACGCAACCGCAACGCGACGGTCGACGCGACGTTCTGCGTCGCCTGTCAAGTCCATGACGTAACGATCGCGCACGCTCATCTGTCGTGTGTACTCGCCAACTTTTTGAGCACCAATGATGATGTCGAAATGGAACGGAACAAGGTCTGAGATGAAACCGACGTACGGGATCATGTCGCCGAAACGACGGAAAATGGCGACAGTAACACTCTTTTCTTGAGCCATCGCGACCGTATTGCCGTCAGCGTCGAGTAGTTGCCAGGTGGAACGAAAGAGCGACTTCCCGAAAACTTTTTGTAACTGACCAATGACTGTTCCGTCAGCGAGCTTCACCTCGCTGCGGCCGCGAAACTCGAACACATTGCGTGCCTTTATTTGAAGCGCAGGCTGCTTTTGTTCCTCATCGACAAACAGGTTGATTTCTTCTCGGATCTTCATCCGCTTTTGGGCTACGTAAAGCAGAGGTTCGCCTTCGTTGCCTCCCGGGTCTACCGAGGAGACTTTGTATTTGTTCACCATCAGAGAGAATTTCTGTTGCACGTAGAATTGGTCGAGCCCGGCGATGCGTTCGAGAACGTCAGTCATGGTCTCATTAGATCACGAGTCGCCCCTTAGGGTCTGCCTCGATGCGGACCTTTGCCATCCGTCTCGCCCCGCCCGACGATTTGAGAACCGGCATCGCGATTGTCAGGAGGGGGAGGGTAGGGACTTGGCGCGTTCCCGGGTGAGAAGGGTTGGCAGCATGGAGAGAAAGCCCGCTGCCGCCAGGCTGTACCAAAGGCCGGGATGAAGGCCAACGGCGTACAAAACCATGAGAACCGCGATTGCAGCGACATACGCAAGGGCGATGATCGCCCAATCCTTTGCTGTCATGAGCTTGTTAACAGACCTTCTGCGCATGCATCCCAGAATAGTTTGGTAGTTCAAATTGTCAACGCCCGGCGATGGTCGTGCAGCGCGCGAGTGCCTTTTGCTTGCCTTGCGCCACCACGTGCTCCCAGCAGAACCATGCGACTCCTGAGGAAGGCTCGCGTGCTGCGAGAATCGCACTTTCCAACAAGTCTGCGAACGTAATCGTGTCCTCGAGATCGTCGGGCATCGACTTGCTTTGCAGAATCGGCATAACCGGCTTGGCTACCTGCGCTGAAAGTTGCCGCACATACGATTCGATGTAGGCGTTCGGTCGCCCCAGCATGTGGTTGTAGAGCATCGGGCTGATTACATCGAAGAATGGCGCTAGAACCGTGTGTTGTTGCCCCGAGAGCGCAATGCCTCGCGAGTGTTCGATGTCGAAAGGCACGGCAAAATAGCCAAGCTCCGCACGTCCTGCTACGTGCGTGCGAATGCTCTCGGCAAGAGATCGGATGATGTCTATCTTGTCGTGCATCCGGCACTTTGGGCATTCAAAGTGCGTCTCTATGTAGTCGATTCCGTTCGACTCCCACGTTCCTGGGAACCGAATGTGATCGATCCAAACTGTGTCGGGTTCGAGCGCAAGGGCTGCGTCAAGCGAGTCCATCGCAACACCGATTGCCGGGCAGGCATCGACGTCGGAAGTTGCGTTCAAGACGACTCCCACGTTGAGCCCGAGCGAACGAAACCGCTCGACAACTTCAGGCATCAGTTCGTCATGCCAGAGCATCACTCCGGTGAGATTCGGCACGTTGAGCGCGTCGAAGTCGACATCCAGCGCGCGTTGAATGAATATCTCTTTCCGAAATGTCACTGCGCGTGCCACAACCTGGCTTGTTCACGCAATTTCTGATGGATACCGCCGAACGCTTGAGCACTCGACAACACGGTTTTCGGAAACTTCGCGAGCATTGTGTAACCGGTGTCCACCACGTTTCCTACGGGCGATAGCACTACTTGCGACACCAGCTGGTATGCGTCGAGCTCTGACAGCTGGGTCATCTCGGCAATCCATCGGACCAGTTCCAGTTGCGAAATTCTGAAGGCGTCTTCAAGCGGACGCGCACTGCCGGTTGTTATCCAATGATCGTCAGTCTCGATACGCAGCCAAGGCGTGAACTCGCTTTTGATCAGGTCGACAATCAGGACCGTGTTCATCGCACATTCAATCCCCAATCCGCACGCTTCGCCTTCTCCTTGACGCGCGTGGCCGTCACCAATGCTGAACAACGCGCCCTCGACGTTTACTCCGATGTAGCAGGTGACACCGGCGCG
>JBBSGY010000321.1:0-3954 GCA_038253645.1 Acidimicrobiales bacterium | reverse complement strand
GTCGGCGCGCCGACGACCGGTGGACTCGCCCCGTGGTCTTTCGTCGCCGAAGGCATTCTTGCTCCGGTCGTCGGAGAGATTCCTCGTTTGGTGTTCGATTGAAGGTTTCTGTAGTTGTTCCGACGATGAACGGTGAAGAAGGTTTTGCCCGCGCCGTGGCAATGATCCCAAGTTCTTTTGGTGACCTCGATCACGAAGTAATCGTGGTCGACAACGGTGCACCGTTTAACGCGGTTGATTCTGCTCTCCAGAGCGCAAGTGTCGTTGCAAAGGTCTTGCGTAACGATGTCAATATTGGCTACGCGCCGGCGTGCAATCAAGGCGCCGCCCTTGCCTCCGGCGAATACATACTCCTACTGAACAGTGACTGCTTTTTGCCGGTTTCGTCGATGAAATCACTCGTCGAAATCGCTGATGTGGACGAATCCGGCGCAGGCTGGCAACCGTTGATCTTGTCGGAAGACGGTTCGCGAGTCGACTCCGCGGGTTCCGCATTCACGTACACCGGATTTCTCTGGCATGACACCGACTATCCGGCGGCCGGGGAGACGACGCGCTCGATCTTTGCTGCCAAGGGGGCATGTTTTCTGGTTCGCAAGTCGGTGTACGAGAGTATCGGCGGTTTTCCTGACGAGTTCTTTGCCTACTTCGAAGACACTGACCTGTGCTGGAAGATGCGCATGTCCGGCTGGAATGTTCGATTGGTGCCAACGATTGCCGTAAGGCACGGAATCGGCAAAACAACAAGCCGTTATTTCAGCGCAGAAGAGATTGACTACATGTCTTTTCGCAATCGCATCCATTCGATCTTAATGAATGCCTCGGGCAGGTCGCTGTTGCGGATCCTTCCGGTACACCTTGCGGCATGCCTCGCGACGGCAGTTCTGTTTTTTGTTCGCGGGAAGCCGCAGTCGTCAGGCGCGATTATCCGCGCCATCGTGTGGCCGTTGTGCAATGTGTCGCATGCACGCGAGACGCGCCGCAACGCACAAAGTCAGCGATCGTGTGCGGATTCCTTCGTGTTCGGTCGAGACGTGAGCGCTTTTATGACTTTTGGTCGAGCAGTGGAGCTTCTGAGGGCTTATCTTCCGCGATGGTGATTACGTCCTCCACTGACGAGACCGCTCGCAATACTTTTTGCTGACGAAGACTTAGATAGGCAGCGACTGCAAGAATGGCAAACCAAATTCCGGACAAAGCGAATCCCTGCCAAACGCGCGACTGGGGGTCAAACGTAAGGTTGACTGTTAAGGGCTTGGTGTGAGCGGCGATACGGAATGAATTGACATTGCCCGTAAAAGACTGGCTCTTGCTGGCCAGTTCGCTACCGTTGGAACTCCAAGTTGCAGACCAACCGTCGGAAAACGGCTTTCTCAGAACAAGAGTGCAGTCGGACTGCGTTGGTGGCACTACAACTCTTGCCGAGGTTGCAGACTGGGCTCGAATGTCGACGCTCACGCTGCACGCACTTGAGCGGCTGGACGCGTCGAGTTCAATGACATTTGTCCGAACGTTGCTACTGATCTCGCGTATCTCGAACCGACCGTGTTGCTGCAGTACGGCTGGAGCAAACGCATTGATGAACGTCTGGGTGTAGCGGTCTTCCGTGGCGCGGTCGTTGACTACACCCGTGCTGTAAGTACTCGGATTACTTGCACCGCTTTGGTCAGCGGTCGTTACCAAGTATCGGATTCCTGTTTTTCGGATGATCTGAGCCATTTCCCCAACATCCTCATTGGCTGCTGCGTTAGCGACGCGTGACCGCAAACTCGGATCTGCTGCTGAGATAAACGAGTCAGCACCGTTATAATCGTCGCGGCCTGACAAGAAGTAGATCGGCGATACGCCGAGGTAAAGACCCTTGGTATGTGTGGAGGCAACTGGAGTCCATGCCGGGCTCGAAAGAGGAAGCTCCATAGTCGGGCCAGGCGGAAGTTGCTTGATTGCGTCAAGCGTCGCTGAGTAATCCGCAGGCAATCCATCTTGTGAACGCGTTCGGTCGGTGTGGCCATTTTGGTGGCGCATATTGAATTCAGCACCGGCAAGATGCGGCGCCGCATGGACGAGCATTAGGATTGAAAGCAAAGCAGTTGTGACCTGAACCCGCTTTACGGTTGCAGTCCGGAACAGCAGCCACAGAGCATATCCCGCGGCGACTGCGATCGACGCAACATAAGGGATAGCGAACTTGTCATAGAAGTTGCGCACTGCGGTCATCAAGGGAACATGGTCGATCATCCATACGAAAAGGTCAGTACCGAATGGCAAGAGGACGACCGTATTGAAGAATGCCTCTGCAAGTACTACACCGATCAACCCGAACAAAATCCAGCGTCGTCGATTTGAAACCTTGTCATCGAATGTCCGAACGATTGCGACGAATAGGACGATCGCCGGAATCGCCCCTAGGAGTCCGACACTTGCGGACCACTTATTCGCGTCTGCATATGTGATTCCGAAGTTTTTGATGAATGCCGGGCTTACGTGAAGCGATAGCGCTGATGCAGGTGACTGGTACGGCGCTACGGCGTTGACGATCTGTTTCGATTCGGACTTGCCGGTCGAGCTCGTAGCAGTGGCGAGTTGGCTCGTTCCTTGATTGACTACCGCAACAGTCGGCAGCAGCCAAAAACTGTTGCATCCGATGACGATCACACCCAAAAGGAGGATGCGCTTCAACGACGGTTTGAATACTCTTTTGCCGGCTAGCAGCGCCAGAAAGGTGACGAACAGGGCCCCGCATGTCAGAGTCCATGCGAACTGCATGAGCGCCGACGCGAGAAGCACGGTAATCAGCGCGCTCGCAACTATCCAGCGCCAGTGTCCTGTGCGTTGGTGCCACGCGACGAACAGCGTCAGCCATGGCAATAATGCCTGCCAGTAGATCCCGGTGAGAAAGTGAAATTGCGTCTCCAGGACGAGGGGCGCTGTCGCTCCGACGATTCCCCCAAACAACGCTGCATAACGTGCCTTGACGTCATCGGGATCCGTGAATTCGAAGATGAGCCTTGCAAGTCCTGCGTATGTTGCCGCCATCAAGAGGCCGAATGCGAGACCTTGCGTGTTCAAGCCAGTCGACGAAAGGATCCCTAGTACCGAAAACATTGGAATGAAGTAAGTACGCGGGTTGTATCCAAGAAAGTTGGCATCGAGCACTTGTGATGGAGTTGCGTGCACCCAATCCCACGGGCGTAGGTAATAGAGAAGCGAGTCATCACCCGAAAGGCTCATATGGTCGCCAAATGGACCAGACCAGAGCAACAACGGGATAAAAAAAAGCACGGGCGACGGAAGCCACACCAGGTGTTTCGAGTGAAGTTTTTCGACAATTGTTGTCATAGGGTCCTATCGATGCACGTCGTACCGTCAGCGAAGACGGTAGTTTGTCGGAGCATCCTCTACTTGTCAGTTATGTGATTGGACGGCTTCAACGTGGTGACTCAAGGACCATTGGTTTCCATTGTCATACCGACGAAAAATAGCGCCAGGTTCTTGCGAGCAACGCTTGAGTCGATTCGCAATCAAGACTATGAACCGATCGAGACGATCATTGTTGATGGCCAGTCGACCGATGACACGCTCGCACTTGCGCGTGAGTTCGGGTGTCGAGTCATTGATTACGACCCGGCCGTTCCTGCCGGCACATTCGATGCACCGCACCGCCGAAACTATGGGGTCAAAAACGCAACAGGCCACTATGTGTACTACGTCGACGCAGATATGGAGCTTTCCGCAAGCGTTGTGTCTGAATGCGTAGCTCTGTGTCAAAGCGGCACTGACGCAGTCATTGTTCCCGAAGACTCGTTTGGTAAAGGCCCTTGGGCTATGGCCAAACAACTCGAACGACGGTGCTATTGGGGCGACGACACTGTCGAAGCTCCGCGGTTCTTCGTGAAATCGGTTTGGGACGCGCTGGGTGGGCTGGATGAATCGCTTGGTGGCGGAGGCGATGAC
>JBBSGY010000320.1:0-3955 GCA_038253645.1 Acidimicrobiales bacterium | reverse complement strand
GACAGGTGCTCCTCTTCAGCAATATGTGTTGTGTTCAACAACCGACATTCTTGCTGGTGACGGAGCATTTGTCGCGTCTATCGAAGAGTTATTTCAGGGTCGGCTGAAATATCAGGGTCTGATTGGGCACCGCATTCATTTTCGGCTCGTACGCCGCGACCTCTATGTCGCTCTGATCGTTGCGCATCTTGGCCCCCAGCTCCTCGCGACAGGCTCCACATGGACCGTAGAAACGCTCGCGGACATCCTTCTTGCATCGCGGGCAGGCGCCTTCGTATCCACTCATGAAGCGAAAGGCTAACCGTCTCGGAGTGCTAGACGTCTGCCATGGAATCAGGTGGTGGTGTACGGCTTAAGTCTCCTCGAGGCCGTGGGGTACTGCTTGCGACCGCGCTCGGCACCGGGATGGTGTATCTCGACAGTCTCGTCGTCAATGTTGCCCTGCCGACGATGGACAAACAACTTCACCTCGGTGTTGCGGGTCTCCAATGGACCATTTCCGGTTACCTGCTCTCGTTGAGCGCTCTGCTGCTGCTCGGCGGCTCATTGGGTGACCTGTATGGAATGCGTCGTAGTTATATGATTGGCGTCATCTTGTTCGTCGGCGCCTCGGTTTTGTGTGGTGTTGCACAAACGTTATCGATGGTAATCGGCGCGCGCATCCTGCAAGGTGTCGGTGGAGCGCTGATGACTCCTGCGAGTTTGGCGATCATCCAGACGGAGTTCGTACCCGAAGACAGAAGCGCGGCAATCGGCGCGTGGTCGGGCTCGGTCGCGTTCTTCACCGCGCTCGGACCGTTTGTCGGAGGTCTATTTACAACGTATGTGTCGTGGCGCGTTGCGTTTTTCATAAATGCGCCGCTCGGCGGTTTCGCTTTGTGGGCGAGTAGCAAGTACATTTCACAGCGCTGCAATGTTCGCCGCGGCGAGGTTCATCCAGATTATCTCGGTGCCTCGCTCGCAGCGTTCTCTCTCGGGGGCATCACGTACTGGGCAATCGAGGGCCCGGCGCATCACGGATTGTCGATTCCGTTGATCACCGGCCTTGGTGGCCTCGTGCTTGCAGCGATTTTCGTTGCAGTCGAGATGCACGTGAGGAATCCAATGCTTCCGCTTTCACTTTTCAAGTCGCATCAATTCGTTTGGCTGAATCTGTGTACCGTGCTGTTCTACGGATCATTTGTCAGCGGGGTCACGTTTCTCGGTGTGCAACTGCAGGCCAATCTTCACTACCCAGCGCTCGTAGCCGGCATGGCATCGTTGCCAGTCAACGTCATGCTCATTCTGCTTTCGCGTCGGTTTGGCGCGCTGTCGCAGCGACTCGGCGCGAAACCATTCATGACCGGCGGACCGCTCATTGTCGCGATTGCGCTTATTTGGATGTCCCAGATCGAGACCGGTGTTCACTACTGGACGTTTGTCTTACCTTCCATCTGCATATGGGGTCATGGCTTGTCGATGGTCGTCGCACCATTGACGTCGGCCGCGTTGGCGTCCGCGGATCAGCAACGCGTGGGCGTGGCGTCGGCGTTCAATACTGCGGCAAGCCGCGTCGGGCCGATGTTCGCGATTGCCTTGCTGCCCGTGCTCTCGGGTATTGGTGGGTCCAAGTCGCTCGGCGGCACCGATTTCGAGCACGGTTATGGCAAGGCCATGGCCTTTGCTGCAATCACGTGCGTCATCGCCGGCGTGGTTGCCTTTGTAGGTGTTCGAGGGCGAAGAGCGCATCTCGCTGCTGTCTGAGGACTTTTCTCGGCCTCGGAGCCCTGGCTCAAGTTGCGATCCAAGTCGCCGATACCCCAAATGGAGTCGAGCGGACTCAGAGCGACGTTCGTCTCCCGCTCCCACGGTCGCACTGCTTGTCGTAATGGGCACCTCTGCGGTGACCTTAGCGATAGCAGTGTCCCGGTGGGCAGGTGGGTAGGTGAGTAGGGTATCCAAACGCGTGACTGACTCATTTCTGAGTCCGTTTCCTGCGTCATCCCAGCCGTGAATCCGTTGTCGGCGCGCCATTTCACGGCTGAAGAGACGCAATGAACGTTGGAAATGATTGCGAAGGAATCCGGTTTCCCAACAGCGTGCTCCGTTAGTGTCGACGGCACAACTGGCTTCTCGGGCCTTGTGACCGTCTTCAGGGGATGATTGGTGAGCGATCGAATTCGACTTGTTGTTCTCAGCGCTTTGATGCTCTTTGTGGAGCTTGCACTCATCCGTTGGATCGGGTCCAACGTGTTGCACCTCTCTTACTTCTCTAACTTTGTTCTACTCGGCAGCTTTCTCGGAATTGGAATCGGATTCTTGCGTGCCGATAAAAACGAAAATATCTTTCGTTTTGCGCCGGTTGTACTCGCCCTGCTCATTGTGTTTGTTGTGGTTTTCCCGGTTGGGGTCAACCGAACAGGCAGTGACATCATCTATTTCAGTGCGAATAATACGACCGGTCTGCCGGCATGGGTGACACTGCCTGTGATCTTTTTGGCTGTTGCCGGTGTGCTTGCGATGATTGGTTCAGGCGTCGCGAAGACCTTTATCAAGTTTCCCGCTCTGGAGGCTTACCGCCTCGACGTCATGGGCAGTATCGCCGGAATCGTACTGTTCTCTGTACTGTCGTTTCTTCACGCGCCGCCGCTTGCATGGGGAAGCGTTGTTGCAACTGCAATGGTCGCGCTCCTCTGGCCAAAGCTCGGAATTCTGCAGATCGCGCCGTTGGGCGTCGTTCTCCTGGCATTGGGTGCAGAGACATTTGCAGGCAATACGAGCTGGAGCCCCTATTACAAGGTCACCACTGATAAGTACGCCACTTCGGGTGAGGAGGTCGTTAGGGTCAGCGTCAACGGGGTGCCGCACCAGAATATTGTCAGTAGTCAATTGCGCAAGCGTGAAGAGCCGTTGTATTTCACGTCGTACGACCGGCTCAACAACAACCCGCTCAATGATGTGCTCATCGTTGGCGCTGGTAACGGGAGCGACGTGGCGATTGCGTTGCAGCACGGCGCAAAACATGTTGACGCAGTGGAGATCGACCCCCGGCTATATCAGCTCGGAAAAGAACTGCACCCGGATCATCCCTATGCCGACAGTCGCGTTGACGTTCACATCGACGACGGCCGCGCGTTCTTGGAGCGGACGCATAAACACTTCGACCTAATTTTGTTCTCTTTACCAGACTCGCTGACACTGGTTTCGGGACAGTCGTCGTTGCGTCTCGAGAGTTACCTCTTTACGCAAGAGGCAATGAACACTGCAACGAAGCATCTGAAAAACGGTGGCGCGTTCGGCATGTACAACTACTATCGAGAGACATGGCTTGTCGACAGGCTCGCCAAGACTTCTGAAGTCTCTAATGGCCACGCGCCGTGCATCGACCGTGTGCAAGGTGCCGGCGGACTTTCCTTGATAATCAACAGCCCATACAAAGACGCGGTGAAATGCGGCGAGACGTGGAGCCGGATCAGCTCGGTAGATCCCAAGCCCGCTACCGACGACCACCCGTTCCTGTATCTGCGAGACCGCGGACTTCCGCACATCTACGTGACAGCAATTATTCTGGTGCTACTTGCCTCGCTGGTGCTCGTACGTGCGAACGCCGGACCGTTTCGCGGCATGCGCAGCTTCGCGGACTTGTTCTTTATGGGTGTCGCGTTCTTGTTGCTTGAGACAAAAAACGTCGTCCAGTTTTCGTTGCTGTTCGGCACGACGTGGTTTGTCAATGCGCTTGTATTCGCTGGCGTTTTGGTATTCATTTATCTCGCGATCGAGACCGCACGCCGCGTGCGGATCTCGAACCCCGGGCGACTTTATGTCCCGTTGTTGGTTTCTCTCGCCGTCGCCTGGATCGTCCCGCAGCATGCGTTGCTCGCGCTCGACGTCGTACCTCGATTCTTTGCAGCTGTGCTTGTCGCGTTTACACCGGTGTTTCTTGCGAACCTCGTGTTCGCAGAAAGGTTCAAAGGCG
>JBBSGY010000319.1:0-3960 GCA_038253645.1 Acidimicrobiales bacterium | reverse complement strand
TGACTGCTTGACAATTCACGTCAGTTGTAAGGCGAGATTGTTACCTCGTCTGTTTTGGCGCGCATCGGTTTACGGTTTGAGGGTTATTTACGTCTCAGGTGACATCCAGGAAAACGGATCCTTTGGCCACGCGAGAGGGAAGCTGTCAGCGAGATGGGTTGCCCGCAACAAGACGACAACACCGTCCATGTCGCTCAGCTTCCGATGGCGAACAACCGGTTGCGTCATGTGTCCCGAATCCAACCACACGTCACAAGTAGTTCGTTCGCGACGTCTCGAAGTGCGCGACCGTTGTTGTCGATCACAAAGTCTTCGACGCGGCTGCCGCTCATAATTTGCTCCAATTCTTGTGACCGGTTCAAGTGCCACTCCAGACCAGAACCGACCTCCCGAGCAGCAAGGCGTGAACGCAACATGTGTCGTGATACCGCAAGCCTCGCAATAACAACGCGTCGAGATCCACAACTGCAAAGTGCTCGCCTGCCGCTTCCAGTATCTCGGATGCTTCTTGCACAACCGATGACTTGCCTGCCCCGACAGATCCAGTGACGATCACGACGTCTGGCAATCCGGCATCCATTTCCCGGAGACTAGGCGTGCGTTGCGAACCGGAAGAAATGCGCAATGTTCACGCTCTTTGTGTTGTCTCACCCCACGTCTACTCTTCCCGCCGTGACTGATTTAGCTTCTGCGCCTACCACAGACGACTTCGAACAACACCGGGTCGAACTCACCGGCTACTGCTACCGCATGCTTGGCTCGAGCTTCGAGGCGGACGACGCAGTGCAGGAGACGATGGTGCGGGCTTGGAAGGCCGCCGACCGGTTCGAAGGAAGGTCCTCGCTGCGATCTTGGCTTTATCGAATCGCGACGAACGTCTGTCTCACGATGCTTGACGGTGCGCAGCGTCGCGCACGCCCGATGGATCTCGGACCATCATCGACTGCAGAGACCTCAATCGGCCCGAAACGCCCTGAGCTCCCCTGGCTCGAGCCGATCCCCGACGCGCGTGCGATACCAACAAGCGCGGACCCGGCAGAAACAGCGGCATTACGCGAGACGATTCGGCTCGCATTCGTTGTTGCTTTGCAACATCTACCAGCACGCCAACGTGCGGTGCTCATCATGTGCGAGGTTCTCCATTGGAAGGCAGATGAATGTGCGCAACTGCTGGAAACATCAGTTGCTTCAGTGAACAGCGCATTACAACGCGCACGCGCAACTCTCGCTGAACGACAAGACACGACATTCGACGCCGTCAAGCCGGTGGACGAAGAGCAAGACAAGATTGTGCACAAATATGCCGAATTCTTCGAGCGCTACGACATGGACGCGTTGGTCACGCTGCTACACGAAGACGTCGTGATGTCGATGCCGCCATACGAGTTGTGGCTCGAAGGTCCGTTGAACGTGCAAAACTGGATGCTCGGCCAGGGCAGCGGCTGCCGAGGTTCAAGAGTTGTTCCGGTAGTGGCAAATGGCACGCCGGCATTCGCTCAATACCGGCCCGATCCAAAAGGTGGATTCGAGCCATGGGCGCTCGTGCTCATCGATGTTTCGGATGGTCAGGTCACCGCGATCACGTCTTTCCTGGACACGCCACATCTGTTCCCAATATTCGACTTGCCTGACCATCTCGATAATTGAGAACACCGCTCTTAAAGATGACCGATGACTTTTCAACGGTTGCCCGGTCATAACTTGAGAACACCGACGAGAAGGAACTCCGCATGACAACGACCCCCGCCCCTACCCCCGACATCGCCGGCGGCTCACGCGAACACGAACGTTCAACTTGGCTGGCGCGTTACGTCTTATGCACTGGCGTGCTGATGATCATTCTCGACGTGACGGTGGTCAACGTTGCGCTGCCGACAATCCAAGAAGACCTCGGCTTTACGCAATCGAGCCTGGCTTGGGTCGTCAACGCATACCTCATCTCCTTCGGCGGCACGCTGCTGCTCGCCGGTCGCTTCGGTGACCTCCTTGGACGCAGACGCATCTTTCTCATCGGGTTGGGCGTGTTCAGCGTTGCTTCACTGTTGTGCGGCTTGGCACAGAGTCAAGAACTGCTGGTCGCATCACGATTCCTCCAAGGAATTGGGGGCGCGATGACGTCCGCCGTTGTGCTCGGGATGATCGTGACGATGTTCACCGACCCACGCGATCAAGCAAAGGCAATCGGTGTGTACGCGTTTGTAGCGTCCGCCGGAGGCGCTGTCGGCCTGCTCGCAGGAGGAATACTCACCCAGGCAATCAACTGGCACTGGATCTTCTTCGTCAACGTGCCAATCGGAATTGCGACTGCCGTGTTCAGCGTCCGTCTCATCCACAATGACAAAGGGATTGGTCTCGGCAGCGGTGCGGACATTCCGGGCGCCGTGCTCATCACCTCTGCACTGATGCTCGGCGTGTACACAATCGTGAAGCCCGCCGCCGAGGACGGCTGGATGGCAACCAATACTGTCGTGCTCGGCACGATTGCAATCGCGTTGATCGGAGCCTTCCTTGCTCGCCAGGCGACTGCACGCAATCCTCTTATGCCACTTCGCATTTTCAACTCACGCAACGTGGCCGGCGCAAACATCATTCAAGTCTTGACGGTAGCGGGAATGTTCGGCATGTTCTTCATGGGTTCGCTCTATATGCAGCTCGTGCTCAAGTACGACGCAATCACATCGGTCTTGCATTCCTTCCTACGACGATCATGATGGGAACACTCTCGGTCCGCTACACGGAACGATTCATCATGCGATTCGGCGCGAAGCACACACTGCTCGCTGGTCTCCTATTGATCGCGGTCGGAACAACGTTGTTCACGCGAGCTTCGGTCGACGGCAGTTACGTCGCCGACATCCTGCCGTCGGTCGTTCTCTTCGGAGCCGGCGCGGGTCTTGCGTTCCCGTCGCTGATGGGCCTTGGCACGTCAGGGGCAACACCCAGTGATGCCGGCCTGGTATCGGGATTGATCAATACAACCGCGCAGGTCGGCGGAGCGCTCGGCCTTGCCGTACTCGCAACTCTCTCGTCGTCGCGCACCAAAGGCTTGCTCGCACAGGGCACATCTACGCCGGCAGCGCTTACCAGTGGTTACCACCTCGCTTTTTGGATTGCCGCTTCACTCATCGTTGTCGGAATCGGCATTGCGGCCGTTGTGCTCCATGCGCCGAAGCTTCAGGCGCATGAGAACGGCGACCTCGAAACACCTGAACCCGCGTTCTCTAACTAAGGAGTGCTCAAATGCTCAACGAATCCCCGGTTTATGCTTACGTTCCCATTTCAAACATCGAACGAGGACGGCATTTTTACGAAGACGTTCTCGAGTTCAAACCGCAGATGCAAATTCCGAATGTCGGCGTCACCTACCAGAGCGCAAACGAAACTGCGTTCTTCATGTATCTCAGCGACGGCGCGGGAACGAAC
The DNA here is from genome assembly GCA_038253645.1 of Acidimicrobiales bacterium. Lineage (GTDB taxonomy): Bacteria > Actinomycetota > Acidimicrobiia > Acidimicrobiales > JBBSGY01 > JBBSGY01. Next base: position 537 of record JBBSGY010000319.1, on the reverse strand, counting down.
GCGGCAAGCACGGCATTTTGGATGGTCGATGACCTTGAAAAGACCGTGACCGGCCTGAAAGAACGCGGCATCGAATTCATCGAATACGACACACCGCGAATGAAGACGAATAACGGAATCTTCGAGAGCTCGGGTTCGAAAGCCGCTTGGTTCAAAGACCCGGACGGCAACGTCCTTGCTCTCATTCAGGAACTGTAGAAACACCTTGCAAATCGTCGCAGATCTCGCATCCGCACCAGGAGCCTGGGATGCTCCTAGACCTCGCCTCGGAAGACCGAGGTCAAGCGTCCTTGGTTGAGCAGCGCTGCAACTTCGCTCGCGGTATAGATGCGTCCATTCCGGCAGATGTGAATACCAGGCGGAAGAAGATCGACTTGCGCAACCGCAAAACCGAGATTGAAACCTCCATCTGACATCGTGATGCCATCGATCGGCAGACTCGACCCGGTGAGAATCACAACCTTGTCGGTCGCTCGCAGGTGTGACCCGAAGTATCGCGCAGTGTCGGGCAGCGTGTAGATGCCGTGCGTAACTATG
>JBBSGY010000318.1:0-3981 GCA_038253645.1 Acidimicrobiales bacterium | reverse complement strand
TGCGCAATCGAAACATCGCCGACTTGCCGTCTTTCGCTGCACTGTCGGTTCCCGGTTCGACCAGTGACGCGCGCCATGTTCGATTCGGTTGCGCATCAAACAATTTCGGCAACGTGAGGGCTCGAAGTGTATCGCCGCCATTGCCGGGGTCGGACATCTCGGCGGGTGTGGACACAACAACGCTGACCGCACCACCGCGTGGATGCGGAGCGACGGCGTCGGGCGACTGTGCCGGCCGTGCCCAGCTCGAAGTCTTGGGCGCACCGGCGGCGCGGATCACCAACACTGCACCGATAAGCACAACAACGACAGCAAGCGCTGCAACGATTTTCAGCGCGGTGGATTTGTGAGCCACACGTCTGCGATATTGAAGTTGCCGGTCAGTTGCGGATCGATACCTCGTACATCGGCAACCGCAACCGAAGCCACCGGGAACTGCGCAATCGGCACGATCGGCGACTGGTCCATCACTCGCCGTTCTGCATCTTGAAACTGTTGTTCTCGCGAGTAAGCATCTCGAGCTTTCTGCGCGTTTACGAGTGCGGCATCGACTTTTGCATCTTTCAGCGACGACACGTTCGAGACCGATGTCGACAAGAACAGCGGCGTGAGAAACGCGTCGGGCGATGGATACGCGGCGGACCAGCTGGTTTGAAAAAGCTCTCGATCCGGCGCCGCGGTGCGGGCGCCATATTGATCCGGCGGCGTCGGACGGACGTTTGCGGTGATTCCGACTTGCGCCAAATCATCCACGATCTCTTTCAGCGCGGGGTCGACGAGCGGAGCACCGGTCGAAACGTCGAGAGTGATGGCCGGCGGTGGTCCGGTCGGAAAAGCTTGTTTCAATAGATCACGCGCAATGTTTTGATCCACCTTGCAGCGTTCGCCACAACCTCCGTTTTGCGCGCCGGGAACGCCTTGCGGCACAACCCCATTCAGTACTTCCGCATCTCCGATATTGAGCTTTGTCTCGACTGCGCCACGATTGATTGCGTGCACTATCGCTTCGCGAAACTTCACGTCCGCGAACTTGGGATTCTCGACATTGATTGCGAGAAACAAAGTGCGCAGTGACGGCCGAAACAGGTGGCGATCATACTTTTGTGCAGCCTCTTCGACCTTGTCGGTCGGCACCGGCGCCCACTGTACTTCTCCTTTTACAAATGCGGAGTAGGCACTTGCGATGTCTTGGTAGTAGCGAACATCGACACGGTCGACGTATGTTTTCGATCCGGGCGCTTTCTTGAGACGCAGTGTGTTCGGATCCGCGGCACTGTCGACGGTCATCGGCCCGGTCGACTGAGCCGCGCCGTCGGCGGAGTGATGCACAATTCCGAAAGTCGGATTACCGAGCAGCTTTGGAAGTTCACCGAACGGCTCTGATAGGTCAATGCGAATCGTTCGCTCGTCGATCACGACAACACCTGTCAAATCGGCAACGGCATCGTTGGTCGAGAAGTCTTTGAAGCCTGCGATCAGCGCCAAGAAGTCAGCCGATGGCGACGACAAATTTTTACGGGCGATTCGTTGCAACGTCGACTTCACATCTCCGGCAACGATGCGCTCGTTATTGCCGGCAACGGCATCGCGCAGGTGGAACGTCCATTGCTTGCGGTCCGGGGACGGCTCCCAAGTCTGCGCGAGCGCAGCCTCAGCCGTCTGGTCATTCGGATCCCAGGTGGTGAGTCCGTCATAAAGTTGGTCGGCTATCACGCGCTCGCCCACTGTTGCGGCAAGTGCTGGGTCGAGGCTTGCCGGCCGTACAATCGCCTCGACAAACGTTCCACCGGAAACCGGCTTCACCGCCTCATGCGCAGGCGGGTCTGAGCAACCGGCAAGTACAGCGGCGCTCACGCACGCGACGACTCCAAACTGCGCCGCCGCCCGAATCACTGGAGCCGGATGGTGAGACCGATCGTGGTGAATGCCCAGATGGCGACGAGGGTGATCGTTGCTCGGTCGAGGTTGCGCTCGCCGACCGTCGACCCGGCAGCCGCTGAGCTGACGCCGCCACCGAGCATGTCGGAGACGCCACCACCACGGCCACTATGGAGAAGCACCAGCAAGATGATTGCCAGCGAAACGATCACGTGAATACCTACAACAATCCCTGTCAGCACGGTTCAAAACCTAGCAGCCGCGTCCCCTCACCGAGCGTTGTCCCCTCAGGGGGACTATGTCCGCGTGAGGGGACAAAGGTCGTGGGGGTGTCGTGGGGACTAGGGGCGTTACGGGCGTTTGAGGAGGACAACTCCCTGGTTGTAGACGACTTCCCAGGACGGATCTTTGCGAAGTTCGAGGTAGGTCTTGAGGTCGTCGTTGCCGAAGGAACGCGGGTCGACCACCACGTATTTCACTCGGGCCGCGACTTCCGGTGCCACGGGCGCGTCATCACGACCCCAGTTCGATGGACGGAACGGGTTCGGAAACTCGTAGATCTCGGTCCGGTTCGCAAGATGTGGGGTCGTATTCGCCTGCGCGCTCACAGCCGCGTTCGAGGGCACGAGATTGAGCACAGCGTTGCGGCCGACGTCGACCGCAGGCAACGGTTGGTACACGCGTTTGACTGTGTTCACAAACGGGCCGTACCGGTAGGCCATCGGCAGCGACACGACAATCACCGCGACGGCGAGTACGCCGCGCCGGCGAACCGGGCCGATCTTCTCGAGCGCGTAGACAGCCGCTAGTGCAATGAACGGCGCTGAAGTTGCTAGATACTGGTATTCAATACTTCGCTGATACTCAGTTGTCGACGCAAGGTTCAACAACATCGGACCGGCGATTGGCAACAGCGCACGCGGCGCCATGATCGGCAAGAAGAGCATCGGCGCGAACACGAGTCCGAGATAACTGATTCCAAGCGGACTGGTCGCGTGTATGAAAGCGTGCCACAACAACTGCGGTAGCGCCTGAATGACAACACCGATTCCTTCGCCTTCAATTCCGTACAGGCGCGCCGTGTAGATACTCCCCTGCCCGCCGTTCACCCACTTGATGATCACGAAGGTGACAAACAGGAAGTACGTCGCGCCCGACAACATCACTGCCAACCCGATACGTCGTACACCTGTGAGAACCAGGTAGAGACCAAAGCCCGCAATGACAAGGCCGACGTCTTCTTTACAAAGCACGCCAAGCAACAACATCAGGCCCATCAAGCGATAGTGCTTGAGATGCGCGAACAGTGCGCCGAGCGAAAGCAGGCCCGCGGCAAAGGTCTCCGGGTGGAATTGCCACAGCGCGGCGTGGTTCATTGCCGGGTAGATCACGTAGCCCGATGCAACGGCAAAGGCGACCCGTGGACCGACTTTGTCGCGGCCAATACGATAGATAGCGAGCGACGGTAGAACAACGCCAATCACCTGCAGAAACAGAAGCAAACGCGGATCCGGAAGAAGACGGTAAAGCGGAGCGACCAGCGCAAGAATGTAAGACGCGTGGTCGCCAAAAAGATTGAGCCCGCGAATCGTTACAAACGGGCTGTGGCCGTGGGCGAGCAGCCATGTGCCCTGGGTGAAGATGCCCGTGTCGAAACCAAACGTGCCGAAATGCTCGTGTTGTGACCACGACAGTCGAACGAGGAAACCGCCGATGAGCGCTGAAACTGCCGCAACCGCAACTGCCCACCGCGCGGAATATGTGTCCTCGTCAGTCGTGCGCGGCGGCGACGATCTTCGCGAAATCATCTGGGTCGAGGCTCGCACCGCCGACTAACAATCCGTCGACATCTGGCGGGGCCAGCATCTCTTTTGCATTCGAGCCCTTTACCGACGCGCCGTATTGCAGGCGAATATCTTTGGCTGCTTCGGCGTCGTAAAGCTCTGCAATCAACTTTCGGATTGCATGGCACATCACTTGCGCGTCGTCAGCAGTTGCGGGGGTTCCTGTGCCGATCGCCCACACGGGCTCGTACGCGATGACGACGCGTGTGATGTCGTCGCGCTTGACTTGCGATAGACCCTCGCGCACCTGGGTGGTTAC
>JBBSGY010000317.1:0-3984 GCA_038253645.1 Acidimicrobiales bacterium | reverse complement strand
TGCAAGAATGGGTGACACATGAGTTCTCACAAGACAAGTTCGGTTCGCACGATGTCGTCAAGCTGTGGGTTCTGTTTCGTAATGACTACGACGAAGCCGTGACGGTGAGACCTAGCGCGTTGGTAGCACCTTCGAGGTACCCACGATGAAAGGCCGGCAAATGCAGCTACATGTAGTGCACGCGGAAGATGGAAGAATCATCGCGATCTCCCACGTACCAGACGAGGTCGAAGAAAACGAAATTCCGATCGCGCGGTCCGCGCCTGCTTCGGCCGAGAATGAACATCTGGCGTTGATCGATCTGCCCGATGAACTGCGAAGTCATTCACTAGCTGACATTCACAAGCGATTTGCGATCGAAGGACGCGGCGATCATGCCGCGCTAGTGGAACGCGATCAGTACTCCTGAGTTGAAAGAAGCGCAATACCGCAACGGGGCTCGGCCTTGGGTCGCCGCAGCCCGGCAGGGGTGTGTAATTTGGCGCCATGGAAGGTGAAGACAAAGAGATCGAGATCATTCTTGTCGATCGCGCCGATATAACCGAGCGCGAGCGTGCGATGGCAGGTGATCTCCTAGCGGCGGTATGCGGCAACTCTATGTTTTTGGGTCGTGGATATGGCTACGTCAAGCCTTTGTATTGGGTTTTTGCAAAATGCGATGGCGCGATAATCGGCACACGCATGACATGTCACGTTCCATCTGACAGCGACATCTACATAGCCGGCTTTGGCGACATGGTTGTCGCTCCAGATTTTCGGCGTCGCGGCCTCGCAACAGAGATGACTCGACGCGCAATTGATGAGGCTGTGAATCGAAACGCTGATCTGCTGATGACGTCGACTGAGCCAATGGCTCGCCATTACAAGGAATCGTTCGGATTCGTGCAAGCAACGCCCGGTAGTTTCCTCTTCCCGACCAAGGCCGATCCGAATGTCTACGAAGACGACGTGAACCTGTGGATTCGTTGGTTGATGCAGAATCCGCCGACCACGGCGATTCGCCTGGCAACAATTTTCTAACAGTGAGCACGCGTCGAGCGCTTTTCACGAGCCACAAGTGCGGTAAAGGCACCTGTGGCTCGTGAAAACGGGCGGGGGTGGGGCGCCCTGTTCTCGTGGATAATTCCGGTCACTCGCACCGGCTTCCGTCAACAAATGACGTTCGGGCGCGCGATGGCGATGGGAGTTGTGGCGTCGGTCGCGGTAGCGGTCATTCGCTTGATAGTTCTGCATTCGCTGTTCGCGCACCGCCCGATCGTCGGTGGACTCACATATCCACGTGTTGTCACGTGGGCAGTGCTCTCCGGGATGCTCTTCACAGTTCTTTGGCCACCGTGGGCACATGACTTCCCGGAATCGATACGCTCCGGCGTGGTCGTTCGCGATCTTCTGAAGCCCGCAAACGCATTCCTTTATCAACTCGCCATGCAAGGTGGTCGGTTGCTCGCCCTCATACTTATCAGGGTCTTGCCGTTAACGGTGTTCGCCGCGTTTGTATTACGAGTGCCATCTCCGCACGGTGTGCTCGGTTGGGCCTGCCTCGGGGCGTCGCTTGTGTTGTTTCTGGTCGCCTGCGTCACCTACGTGTACATGCTCGGCTGTATAGCGTTTTTCACGTCTGATTACCACCACTGGTTGGCGTTCGCGTTCTACGTAGTACAGCTCTTGGGTGGCGTCCTTGTCCCGGTCGAATTTATTCCCGGCGTCGGTGGCACGTTGATTCGGTGGGGCCCAGGAATGGCGTTTATGGCGTCGCCGACACGAATCATCAATGACATCGCGCCGGTACAGACACTGTTGATTCAAACCTTTTGGACGGCGGTATTCTGCTTCGGCGCTTACTACGCCCTGCATTTCGGTCGCAAGAAATTGGTGATCTACGGTGGCTGACGATCTGCGAGCCGCATGGATAATTGTGCGCGCGATCCTTGTGACGAAAATAGAACATCCCTTGGCATTTGCGATCAACACAGCTGTCAACTCACTCGACGGTTTCGTGCCGATAATCGCACTCGCCACACTCACACATAGGTTCGGAACGCTTGGTGGTTGGACATTCGCCGAGGTCATGTTGTTGGTCGGTTCATGTTATGTGTGTGTCGGTGTGTCGCTTCTGTTGTTCGGCGCGTTCGACTCGTTCCCATTCGCACCGATTTACCGTTCAGGGCAATTCGAGTCGTCCCTCCTCCGGCCAGGCAACCCTGTGATATTTCTAGCGGCATCGAACCTGAGGCCCTACCGGGTCGGCCGCGTAATCGCGGGCTTCGTGATTCTGACGATCGGACTGATTGAAGTGGGCGCCTCGCGATGGACTGTCCTCCCGATGCTGCCATTGATGATCATTGTCGGCTCGGCCATGTTGTCCTCGTTGTGGTTTGTCGATGCGGCAGCGACGGTTCGGTTGGGTCAAGCAAACGACATGACACGGAATATTCCGTTCGTCGCGAGCGAGATGTCTTACTACCCGCACGGTTTGTACCCACCCAGTGCGCGATTTATCGCGCAATTCGTATTCGGCATCGGTGCTGCAACCTATTTACCCATTGCATACGCGCTCGGCAAGTATCCGAACCTGGGCATTTGGTCCCTTGTCGCGGGACCTGCGATCCTTCCTGTGATGATTCTTGTCTGCCGCGCGATTTGGCGATGGTCTCTCCGTCGATTTGAAGCGGAGGGATCCAAGTGACGACCCAAATCAGCTTCGATAACGTCAACAAGACATTTCCGGGTGACGTCGGATCGGTGAAGGCGATCGACGATCTGAGTTTCGAAATACAAGCCGGGGAGTTCGTCGGCTACGCGGGCCCGAACGGCGCCGGAAAATCGACGTCGATCAAAGCTATGACAGGTCTGCTATCGGTGACTAGTGGCGAGGTTCGCGTTCGCGGTGTTGACCCGCTACGGCAACGACGTCAGCTTGCACGACATATCGGTGTTGTGTTCGGCCAACGCAGCCAGATGTTGTGGGAGCTGTCACCGTTGGTTTACTTCGAGATGGTGCGAGCGCTGTACAAGCTGTCATCTCAGCAATGGCACGCACGGTTGGACCACTTGACCAGTGTGCTCGAAATGAAGGGATTCATCGACCAGCCGGTCCGAACGCTTTCGCTCGGCCAGCGTATGCGCTGCGAACTCGCGGCCGCGCTGTTGGCGCAACCCGAGATTCTTTTCCTCGACGAGCCGACGATCGGGCTCGACATCGAAGCAAAAGCCGCGATGCGTGACATGCTGCGAACGCTCAACGCCGAAGAAGGCACGACGGTGGTCCTCACTACACATGACCTCAGCGACATCGAAGCGCTGTGTTCGAGGTTGATGATCATCGATCACGGTCGCCTGGCTTACGACGGGCGCATCGACTCACTCCTAACCTCGTACGCGCCGAAGGCGACAGTTGAATTTCACGTGGATTCCTCAGAACCGCACTTGCAACTCGAACCCTTGTGGGACGTAAACGTCCATCGCAATGTTGTGCGAGTGTCGTTCGACCGTGAACAAACGAACGCGGCGTCAGTGATTCGTGACGTGATCACGCAAATCGGCGTTAACGACCTGGTGATTCTGGAACCAAACCTCGAAGAAGTGATCGGGACGATCTACCGCTCATCTCATTGAAGATTCGCTTCAGCGCGGGTTCACCGTCAAGTTGACAGGCTACGTAGCGCCCCGCAGACTCGCCGCCATGACACTTGTATTTGTGCACGGCATGCCTGAGACGCCGCTTGTCTGGATGCCGTTGCTCGAACATTTTCACAGTCGAGACATTGTCACGCCGCAACTCCCGGGCTTCGGGGCTCCGTTGCCGAACGGCTTCACTGCTACGAAGGACGAGTATGCAGACTGGTTGATCCGACTCTTGGAGCCACTCGCTGCTGATGGACCCATTGATCTAGTCGGTCTGAGCCGCGTGGCCTTTGTTGGAGACCCGGTTGTTTTGATTCACCGGCAGCGGTGTGCTGCCGGTGAATCACTTTACTGGATGCC
>JBBSGY010000316.1:0-3998 GCA_038253645.1 Acidimicrobiales bacterium | reverse complement strand
TCGGCAATCGCATCGGGAAATTCCGCCACTGCCGCACGCCATATCGGTTCGAACACCAACCGAACGGCGTCTTCGAACGCGCGACGCATAACCTCTTCACCGCCGCCTTCAGGCAGACGAGATCCGCACATAGGCAAACCTAGGTAGACGCGCCAGGCGGCCAGTTCATTCATCGGCACGGCTGCGGCAAACGCAGCTTCGGAGCGCGGTGGGTCCATCATGTGCCAGCCGGCAATAAGGGGAGGCGTTCTCGACTCCATCCTTGGGTGGGAGCGCCAAGTAAGGAACTCCGGCGGCGACCCCGCTGATCGGTTCAGTCATTTGTCTCCTCTTGATCCCCCGAGTCTTACCTATCCCAGACCACCATTGTTCCCTCAGTGCCACATAGTCCCCCCGAGGGGACAATGGTCGGGTCGCGTTCTGTCGCAAGACTCAAGATTTCCTGATTGCCATCGGTCACGACAATCGCGGTCAGTGGTTGGTGCGAATCTGATCGCGAGCACAAAATCCATACCTGATTTGCTTGTTCGAATCTTCTCGTCAGCGGTAGTTGGTCACGTCAGCGTCTGGGTCATCGCCGAAGACCGCCGCCGCAAAGTAGCCCGAAGCATTCGGGCGCGAACCATCAACATCCGTAAAACCGTATTCGCGCGCCAGTTGACCCGAAGAAAGTGACCGACCTCCGAATCGAGCTCGGTCCGGGTCAGCAGCCAAAGCGACTACCGCCCGGCCCATGTAAAACGGCGATTCCGAGATGGCGAACGATTTGTCACTCGCGATCACATCCCGCCAATCTTCTTCAGCCACCCCTCGTCCTTCCAACATCGCCTCCGAACGGAGGTAACCGGGTGTCAAGGAAACAGATGTCGCTCCGAACTGTGCAACTTCATCCTGCAGGGATCTTCCAACTCTGGCGAGGGCTACTTTCACGATGTCGAAGAACATCGATCCGCGGTAGCGAGCGTTGAACATATCGTCACCATCAGTAATCTCGACGACAAGACCTCCCGGGCTTTCGATCAGAAGTGGAAGCGCCGTATGCAGAGTTATCAGATGCGTTTCGAGGCCGACTCGCAGTGCCTGCAAGCCGTTCTTCAAGTCGTGTTCCCAAAGCGGCTTCCACTCGATGAGCGAATCGCCACCCCAGGTGTCATTGACCAAGATATCGAGGCGACCGTTACCGTCTTCTCGAATCCGGTTCATGGTTGATTGCACATCGGACGGAATCGAATGGTCGCAACGAATCGCGATGCCGACTCCACCGGCCGCCGCGACCAATTCGGCAGTCTCCTCAATGGTCTCCGGCCGGTTCATCGGACTCGATGCATGCCGTGTCGTACGGCCGGTGACGTAAACGGTTGCACCGGCACGCCCCAGTTCGATGGCGATCCCTCGCCCCGCCCCACGGGTACCACCGGCAACCAGAGCGATCTTCCCCTTCAGAGGTTGACTCATTCGTTTCTCCAACCTTGTGCGTCCAGCGCTTCGGTGTGACGTACCCCGGATTCGAACCGAGATCGCGTTTTTCCATCATTTCGACGAGGTCGAAGTGGCGTTTCCGCAGAGCAAGAGGTTCGAACAAGGGAACGTCAGCTGCACTGTTTCCTTGGTGAGAGGCCATTTGGGGCGCTCATTGTTCGGTAGACTACTTTTCCGTGCGGTGGACCGCCCGGTCGGCTTTTCGAACTGGAAACACGCCGCCCGATGTAAAGGGGTTGATCGGCACGAATGTAAACGAATAGTTTACTTTTGTGCCTACAACTCTTCGCCACCTTTACCTTGTTGCAGAACGACAAGCCGGCTACTTCACAACGGCGCAAGCTAAGGAGCAAGGTGTCAGCAGGCAGCTTCTGCAAAGACATCTGCAGTCCGGATCAATTCGCCGAGAGACACACGGCATTTACCGGCTCACCGACTTTCCCACCAGCGCACACGAAGACGTCGCCGTTGCAACGCTTCTTGCGGGACCTGATTCCGTCGCAAGTCACGAAACCGCGCTTTCCGTATACGACGTCGGCGGTGCGATGCCTACTGCTGTTCACATAACGACGCCGCACCGCTTTCGGAGTCGAAGGGCTGGCCTTATCGCTCACACCGACATCGTTCTCGATATTGAGCGCACCCGTCGCGAAAACATCCCGATTACAACGATCGAACGCACGCTGGTCGATGTCGCCAATCACTCCGATCCAAGCCTCGTTCGTGATGCCCTCCGGGATGCTCTTGCGACGGATCTGACGACTCCTCGTCGGATCAACAAACAATTGGGCCGAAGGAATAGTCCGCTTCTCGCGTCGCTAATAGAGCAATCAACGTGACCAACAAGTACGCCGATTCCACGTCATTTCGCCGATCACTGGAACAGCGCCTCGCAACGACTGCACGGAATACAGGAGTGCCTATAAATCGCCTTCGCAAAGAAGGAGCGAGCCAACGCTTGCTGACCCGCCTTGCATCGGGGCTGCCTAACGACAGTTGGGCGCTCAAAGGCGGACTCGCCCTCATAGCTCGGCTCGATACCGTAACCCGTTCGCGTTTGCGCACATCAAACCAACAGCAATCCCTGTGATCTCCACCGGTCAACACCTGGCTGAGAAATTGCACGCGTACTGCCGCAGGTACGGCTCCCAAGTGAACTCAAGAGCCAAGGATCTCTACGACATGCTCGTTATCGCGGAGCAGCTTCCCATTCCCTCTCTCCGGGCGTTTCGCTACACGTGCGTCGCTACATTCGAGATACGCGACACGACCTGGCCGCCACAGGTGGCAGAACCACCGCAGCTGTGGCTTGACGCTTGGGCGAGTTTTGTCAATGACTACGCAATTACGTGGAAGACCCTCGATGACGCGAGTGAAGCACTGCACGCGTTTTGGAAGCCCGTTATCTCTTCGATCCGCATCGAGAGTACGTGGGACGCTCAACAGTGGAAATGGGTCGAGTGATTAGAAGTCACCGAATCCCCTGTCCTCTCATCGGAAAGCTATCGCGAACGGTTACACACGGCTGTGCTGTGTCAGACCAGGGTCACCGGAAGTACTTCACGATGCAACATTTAGAGGATCGAGTTTCGTCGCAAATGGATCAGCTCCATAAAGAACTGAGTACCGAGGCAATGCGAAAGAGTCCTGGGGATTCGGGATCGACGCGCCTCGGTCGGATCAGCGGTCTCGGCGTGCAATGGATTGGGTCAGATTCGATGGACTCCGTGCGAGGTTCCGCGCTCTCCCGCAACCGCAGCGATATCGAGAGCGGCAATCGTCCATCTGGCAGAGAGGGCACGGTGGCAACTACGACCCGGCGGTGATCGCGGTGATTCCGAGGATCGCAAGCAGTATGCCGAAGCGTACGTACGGCGTGAGCTGCTCGCGGAGAATGCATCTGGCAAGGATTGCAGTGATAACGGGATAAAGCTCTGCGAGAACCGCCGCGATCGAGAGCATGCTGTCTCGTAGAGACAGAAGGAACGCCACGACTCCAGCCGTGTCGAACAAGCCGGTTACCGCGATACCTGCCCATGCTTTCAATCGGATTCTCACCAGTGTGGGCTTCGCCACGATCAGCGCCCCAAAGACCATCGCCGACATAGCGCGTTCCGCGAATGCGGGCCATATGCCGCTCGCCGGCCCAGCGCTGTCGAGGGCAATGTAAAAAGCGCCATATCCCAGGCCGCAGAGGATCGCGCGAGACGCATCTGACAGGCCTTTTTGCTCATTTCCCGCGTCCTGTGCGGTTCCTAGTGACACAAGAACGATTCCGGCAATGGCCACCAGAGAGCCGGCTAGTGCAAGTGAACTTGGTCGATCGCCTGTTAACAGGCCGAAGGCGACCGGAGTCATAGGCCCGACTGCTCCCGTCACAGGAGCCTCTATTTCCCTTAAGTGACACCCACGGTGTATGAAAACCTTTGCACCCTCAGTTGTAGCCCCCGCCGTCTGTTCTCTGGCCTTCGAGGCCGACAAGGAGCCTGGTTGGCGAGAGCTTTTGAGGGATCCCGGAG
>JBBSGY010000315.1:0-4016 GCA_038253645.1 Acidimicrobiales bacterium | reverse complement strand
TCTTCAGATCGATCGTCTCGTAGAACTTGGCACGAGCCTCATTGTCGCCAACGTGGAGTAATGGAGTGAGTCCGCCGATCTCCTCCAGGATTTGGCGCACCTCGTCCTCATTCACCTTCTCGACCTCGGCCTTCAGTGATCGAAGTTTTGACTCGGCGGTCGCCTGGGTGGCGGTGAGCTCGGCAATCCAACCCATGACGAGGTCTGGCTCGGTTCCTGTTTCCAGGGCCGACCGGTAGCGGTTCATCTTCTTGCGGTTCTCGGCAATCGTGGCCTCGACGGCGTTGATCTCGACAGCTCGGCTCACGTTTTCGTCGTGCACTTCTAAAATCGAAGATGCAAGGTGATCAAGGTTCTCGGGTGCGAATTGTTCAGCGAGCCACTCATCGAGTTTCGGGAGGAAATCGCCTTCTCGCATGTAGACTTTCTTTGGATGTTCGAGCTTGCGTGACGAGGCGAACTCGTCTGCATATCGACATCGGTAATACGGTTGGTCGTGATTCCAGCTGCCTTGCAGCTTCCGCTCGCACATGGCGCACCACAAACGACCTCGAAGGGCGTATTGACGAGCTTCAGGTCGACCCTTCCGGGCTTGCGCTCGTACGACCGGCTGCCGACGAGTGCTTGCACGTCTTGGAAGATTTCGCGAGTCACGAGCGCTTCGTGCGCAAGTTCATTCGACCAAACCCATTCGGCGGTCTCGTTCCAACGCATGACTGTGTGGTGGCCGGCAGCGACGTCTTCGATGTCCATCAGGATTTCGTCTTTGCGCTGCTTGTTCCAGACCTGGAAACCCGTGTATCGAGGGTTCAGCAGGATTGCGCGCACCGCTGATTTACCCCAGGCAATGCCAAGGCGATGGGAGTTGCATTGACGGTCTCGGCCAGAAGGCGACTCGATGCTGTCGGCAGTGAGTCGTTCAGCAATGGCGTAGTAGCCGTGGCCCTCTAGGAACTCAGCGAAGATCCGCTGCACTACGGGGCCCGTTTCGGGGTCGGCTTCGATCTTGCGGATGCGGAGTCCGGCTGCGGCCTTGTCTGGTTTCGGGTGCATGCCAGCGTCGACCAAGCGGTAGCCGTAAGGCGGGCGTCCTCCGAGGAAGCGACCTTCGGTCACGGTCTGAGATGCCATTGCAGAACGCACCCGGGTCTTGATTCGCATGCGCTCGCCCTTCGACATTCCGCCGAAGAGTGTCATCACGAGGTCGTGCGCTTCCGAGCCCGATCGACAGCGCCGCCAACTTCGGGCACCCAAAGTGCAACACCGAAGTGAGTGAAGACGGGGAAGGTCAATCCAAACTGGTTTCCGTAGAAGGCGCGTTGCGGCTCGCCGATGACAACGGCAGTGAAGCCACGGTGCGGGTCACGGGAAGTCGGCGAGGAGACGCGCCGCCTCCGGCCGGCGCTTCCAGGGCACCGACCGGGACTGCGCAATGTCGAAGTACTCGGCGACGACAACACCACCGTGCTGCTCGATCAACTGACGGCTGCGATGCAACTGCCAATTTCGAGATGCCTCGGGGTCTTGTTGGTCTTCAGTTGAGACTCGGCCGTAGAAAGCAAAGGAGATCACTGAGATTTGAGACTACGCGGCCTCGGGCTGTTCGGCGTCCCTTCGCCGCTTGATCTCAAGCACGAGACCGAGCAGCACTCGGGCTGCGGCGGGTGGCAGGGCCAGGGGCTCTTGCTTGGTTTCGGTGGTCTCGATGATGGTCGACACTGTTGCTCCTTCGGGATAGTTCCGAGGGAGATACGTGCCTCCGGCAAGACCGAACGGGACGAGAAAATCCGCAGAAAGTTCCTGTCCAGACGTCGGTCAAGACGTCTGTCGAGTTGATAACTGTGGGTGGTCTTGACGCAACTCGAATACCGGCCATCTGAGCAGTCGTCAGAAGCAGTGGCTCGCGCCGTCGATTTTCGGCGCACGCGTTACTGCCCTCATCGTCACGCCGGGTGTGGCGCATCGCTGAAGCTTCCCTTCGGCGCGTCAAGTTCCAAAAGCGTGGGCCCCCGAACTTTTCCGCCTTCGGCACCCTTCGGGTCGGCTGCGCCGAGAAAAGTACGGCCCCCCACTTTTTCCACTTGACCCGGCTCCATCGATGCACGTGGCGCTGTCACGCCATCAAGGCAGGGGCCTCGATGGCCCCGCATCGAGAAGGAGCAATTCCAATGACAACTACAGCATCAGCAGTTGAGCGCATCGACATTGGCCCTCGTCAACTACTTGTTGATCTAAACATCCGTCTGGACGAACGTCTGGACAAGGATTTCGTGACCAGCATCAAAGACCTCGGTGTGTTGATGCCGATCGTTGCAGTGCGAACTACCGGAGGCGAATTGCGTGTGCGGTTCGGTCAGTCACCGTCGAACGGCGGCAGCAATCCAAGCAGGACTCGACACCGTGCCTGTCGAAGTAATCGGTGATGAAGGTAGCGACGACGCTGCACAGATCGAACGTGTCATTACTCAGCACGCGGAAAATGCACACCGTGCAGGACTGACTACAGCAGACGAGCTGAACGTAGTCGAGCAGTTGAGCGCATTCGGCTTGTCGGCGGCACAAATTCAGAAGCGCACGCGTATCAAGCGGACTTCGGTCGATTCGGCTCTCGCTGTTGCATCGTCGGAGTTGGCGAAGAAGGCAACCGAGCGCTACGACTTCCTGTCGCTCGATCAAGCTGCAGTGGTTGCAGAGGTTCAAGACGACGTCGAAGCCGTCAAAGCTCTTGTCGTTGGCGCAAAGAATTGGGCGCTTCCACCACATCGTGCAACAGTTCCGGGACGAGCGAGAAGACCGAGAGGCACAAGCCGCTGTTCTTGCCGAACTTGCCGAAGCAGGTGTGACCGTGGTCGAGCACCCGAGATGGGACAGCCCGGTGCAATCACTCGACCAGCTCAGCACCGAGGCAAACCCGATCACCGTCGAGAGCCATATGTCGTGCCCCGGCCACGCCGCTTACTTGGCGGAGGTCTGGACAGATGTCGATGAAGACGAACAAGTCGATACCAATGATGACGAGGATGACGGCTCAGTGTTGGCATGGGAAGCGATCTACGTGTGCACCGATCCTGTCGCCAACGGTCACATTACGGAGCAGGCATCACGTCGTTCTGCGGCCAGTGAGCGCACCGAAGCAGATATCGAAGCCGAGCGACAAGAACGCCGCAACGTTCTTGCGAACAACAAGGCATGGCGGTCGGCCGAGTCAGTGCGTCGTGAATGGCTGGCGAAGTTCCTGGAGCGAAAGTCCGCACCGAAGGATGCACAGCGCTTCATCTACGCAGCCATCACTCATGGTGATTTCGAGCTCACGAAGGCAATGCAGGATGGTCACGTCTTCGGCGCCGAGCTTCTCGGGATCGAGATGGACAGCTCCGGCTACGGCATCAACCGCCAACCGCTGATCGACACACTCAACAACGCCATCGAAGCGCGAGCACAGGTCATGGCTCTCGCCTTGGTGCTCGGCGCATACGAGAGCCAGACCGGCGTGCATTGCTGGCGGTCAGCCAGAGAAGCAACAAGGCGCTACATGTCGGCGCTTGCCTCGTGGGGCTATGTCCTGTCCGACGTCGAGAACCTCGCCGCTGGCGAGTCCGGCAACTGAGCACGGGCAGAGAGGAGGAATCCAGATGAGTGCTTTCATTGTTTCCAACACCCACATCGACGCCATCTTGACGGCCGGACTCTTCCGGCCGTGGCGCACCTCTGGCGATGTCCGGTGGCTCGATGCCGAGGAACCCAACCCGGATTGCTACGCCGAAGGTGAGCCTTGGGGACCAGGTTCGATGACCTGGTTTCGTGACCACCTCCGCTACTTGTCAGAGGCGACGGCGGGATACGTAGGGGCGATGCTCTGGGCCGAGAACCGGCGCAGCGTGAATCCAGGACTCCTGACACGGTGATCAAGAAACCCTTATAAATCAACGTAATTGACTCGCGTCCCGGCTTGATAGGTGCAAGAATGCTTGCGTGACGATTGGCGCGGTTCTTGAGCGTGCTGGACTCGGATCTGT
>JBBSGY010000314.1:0-4029 GCA_038253645.1 Acidimicrobiales bacterium | reverse complement strand
TGTCTATCGCGAAGCGGGTATGCGAAGGCTGTATCTCGGCGACGAGGCCGTAGTCGACACGACGACATTCACGCTCGAAGGTCAAGCAATGAAAACCGTGCGGCAAAGTTTTACCCGCGCGCAACGCGCCGGCTACACGACGACGGTCATGCGGTCGCGCGACGTCACCCCAGAGCTTCGCACACAGCTGATGACGATCTCGGATACTTGGCGTGGCGATGCAGTCGAGCGTGGCTTCTCAATGGCACTGGGGCGCCTCTTTGACGATCGTGACGGTGATGCGATCTTCGTAATTGGAAATGACGAGGCGGGAACACCGAAGGGATTCCTCCACTTAGTCCGGTGGGGAAACGACGGCGTCAGCCTCGATGTGATGCGTCGTGACCGAGAGGCACTTAATGTGCTCAATGATTTTCTCGTTGTATCTGCAACACAACAATTGCCGGCGCTTGGCATCACGCGGATCTCGCTGAACTTTTCGATGCTTCGCGGCGCACTGGTTGCGGGCGCGGAGGCCGGCGCACCACTTTGGTTGCGACTACAACGCTCGCTGTTGTTAACACTGTCGGGCAAATATCAGATCGAATCGCTCTATCGCTTCAACAAAAAGTTCTCTCCTGATTGGCTCCCACGGTATTTGATGCTCGAAGCTCCGGAAGATGCGCCGCGGGTAATGGGCGCTGCGCTCCAAGCAGAGGGATACCTGAAAACACCGGCGTTGATAAGTCGCCTTACGCGACATGTCGATTGATGCAACGCATCCGTAAGATAAACCGCTGGTTATTTGGGCCGAATGAAGATCCCCACCGCGTGATTGCGTCATGGATCTATGTTGCGTTCACGATCGTAATAAGCTTGATGTGGCAAAACGATTCGCTGCACCACTACATCAACACATGGTGCGGTTACCGCGGTGACAAAGGCGGCGCACTCGCACCCGTGCGTTTGGTTACCAGCGCGTTTCTAGTCCCCTACATCGGTTATCTCACCTGGGGATGCCTCGGTTTGCTCGTTGCATTGCCTGCGCTGGAACGGCGCGTCGGAGCACATCACTTTATTGCGATCATCGCTATCGGCCATATCGTTTCAACAACGGCTGCAGATTTATTCGCAGCATTCATCGGTCACACAAGGACGCTGCACAATCTCGATGTCGGCTCGTCGGTTGTAATGGTGACCGACGTCGCCGCCCTCGCGATCGTGACGAGATCGTGGAAAGTATGGGCATTTCTGATCTGGGGTCTCGTGATCGACACGATCACGCTGCATACCCAGTCGACAGCAGAGCACTACATCGGCGCATCCATCGGAATATCGCTGACTCTGCTCTATACGAAAACGCGACGCCTCGTAGGTGCGCGAGACTGAGCAGCGGTGAGTCGGCCGGGTGGTCGCGGCAAAGCTTGCTTTGTCGAGGAAGGTCGGGGCTCCATAGGGCACGGTGCTGGTTAACGGCCAGTCAGGGCGACCTGAAGGAAAGTGCAGCAGAGAGTAAACCGCCGATGGCTTGGGCAACCAAGCACAGGTAAGGGTGAAACGGTGCGGTAAGAGCGCACCAGCGACCGTGGTGACACGGCGGCTATGTAAACCCCACCGGGAGCAAGGTCGAGACGGATAGGGCTGCCCGCCCGTTGATTCCAGGTAGACCGCTTAGATGGATGGCCACACATGCACCCTCGGGTGCAGGACAGAACCCCGCCTATAGGCCGACTCACCACTTTTATGCCTTTGAGCTCGCAGACTTCCCCACCAGATATGTGAAAACTTCGTAACCCTCCAGGCCCAATGGCTTGCCTGCCATCAAACGCCCGGATTTTTTGTTCAAGCGGTCATCGTCGAGAATCATCGGCGTGGATACACCACTTTTGCAACTCCTCCCGGAAACGGCTTTCGCTTCGTCATTGTGGATCCTCCCGCAGGAACACAAATAACAACTCGACCAATCGTCGCCTTTCCACCCGACCGGATCAACGTCGAGGCATTCAACGAAATGCTGAGTCCGCCTCAAGACGTCGATGATCTTCGACTGACCCTCTTTGCTGCAGCAGGCGAGACCCTCGAAGCCGCAATTACTGACGGGTTTACGTCGATGCCGATGACCGTCAACAGCATTCCCATTCTTGCAGTCCCCATCGAAGCCAAGCAGTTTCAGCGTGCGACACGATTAGCCGTAAATGGTCACGTCTCGCACGCCGACTTCCTTGTCGGACTCGTGGCCGATCAAAGACGGGTCCTCGACGCTCTATGACTTCTCGGCAATTCGCCCGCGGCAGTTAGCCACAAAGAGTGTGGGAAAAGGTCGCGTCCTCGGGAGGTCGCGGAAGCCACCGCGGACGTTGCGTCAGCTACCCACCACAAATGTGGGAAAAGGTCGCATCCTCAACGGGAGGGTTAGAACGTCGCCATGCCGAGAATTGGTTGGTTCAGCTTGATTCCGCCGGCGGAGCCGTAGAACGCAGCACTGTCAGGGTAGGCGTAGATGCCACCGTCGGTTCCCACCAAGTAGTACCCGAGGCCGTCCGGGGAAGGCGCCATTCCAACAACGGGTGCGTTGATCTTCATGCCACCCGCAGAACCGTAGAATGAAGCACGGTACGCAAAGATGCCGCCGTCTGCAGCAACGAGCCAGTAGCCGTCGCCATCGGGGTCGGCCGACATGCCAACGATCGGCGAGTTGATCTTAATGCCACCCGCAGAACCTGCGAACGCAGCCTGGTAACTGAAGATGCCACCGTCTGCTGCGACGAGGTAATAACCGACACCGTCAACGTCTGCCGTAATGCCGACAACCGGCGAGTTCAATTTACTTCCGCCCATTGAACCTTCGAACTTCGCGCTGCCGAACGCAAACACGCCGCCGTCCGCAGCAACCAACCAGTAACCGTTACCGTCTTTGGTAGCCGCCATCCCAACAACTGGCGAGTTCAACCTCTGTGCACCGGTTGAACCGTAGAACTTAGCGTTGCCGAACGAAAATATTCCACCGTCGGATGCAACGAGCCAATAACCAGAACCGTCAGCCAGGCTCGCCGCTCCGACAATAGGTTGATTGAGCTTGCTACCGCCCATAGAGCCAAGGAACTGCTGTGCGCCAAATGTGAATACGCCACCGTCGCGCGCCGCAAGCATGTAGCCGGCCGTACGTGAACCAGGCGCCGCGCTTGGCGTAATGCTGCCGCCACTCGGCGGGATCGTTGTCGTCGTCGTCGTGGTCGTTGTTGGCGGGATCGTTGTCGTCGTCGTCCTCGTGGTCGTCGTCGTCGTGGTCGTTGTCGTCGGCGGCGGAACGGTTGTCGTCGTAGTCGTCGTTGGCGGGACCGTTGTCGTCGTTGTAGTCGTTGTTCGCGGGACGGTAGTCGTTGTTGGCGGAACGGTAGTCGTTGTTGTTGAACCAGATTGTCCATCACTGAACACAAAATCAGCGCCAATTTCATGAGAGCCCGCAGTAACAGTGATCGTGCGGCTGACCGGCGTCGCCGTGAGACCGCCAGCAACTGTCGGTTTGACAAGTCGCGAACCATTTGGCACCGACGTCAGCAAGTAACTGCCGGTTGCATCGGTAGTCGTGGTTTCGAATGTGTTATCACCGTTGCGATCAATGGACACAGTCGCGCCGCTCACAACTTCGTCCGCCGTAATTGCGCCATCGTGGTTGAGATCGCGTGTCACCTTGCCGGCGATGGAGCCGCCGTACACAACTGCTCCGTCAACACCTGTGACGGCCGCGCCGCCGTTGACGATCACATTATTCGACGGGTCATTTGTAACCTTGCCGTTCGCCGGTACAACAATATTCACCGCATACGGACCACCCGCAGCAACAGAACTGATTGTGTATGTACCGTTCACAGCAGTCGTTGCATTCGGTTCACCGGCGTCGAAGGCACCGTTTGTGTTCATGTCGATGTACACAACCACACCTGCAGCAGGCGGCTCACCGGGGTCGATGATGTCTTGATTGTTGACATCATTCATGATTGTGCCGGTAATGCTTCCGGGCGCTTCCGCTTGCGCTGACGCAGTCAGCAC
>JBBSGY010000313.1:0-4033 GCA_038253645.1 Acidimicrobiales bacterium | reverse complement strand
CGAAGAAGAAGTGGCGGGAGTTCGATCGACGCCTCGACGAGCTTGCGACGAAGCTCCTGGCCGGCGGGCCTCGGCCGCTCGATTCCGTCGTCGAGGATGCGGTCAGCGCCGGACTGTTTGACGATCTTTTAGAGTCCGAATTGCTCGTGCTCAACGACGCCGGCAACGTTGCCTTCCTTGCCCGTCAGATCGACGAGGCGTTGAGTGAGCTCGGCGGTTACTGGACTACCAGAGACAATTGCGCTGCTTTGATGTCGCAACTGCTCGATGGCATAGTTCTGACTCATGTGCTGGGCGTTGACGAATGTCGCCAAGGCATTGTCGTCGCCAGTCCTGATCTGTCGGTCATCGACCTTGATACCAAACGCGAGCCCTGTGACTTTGCCGGCGGGGGAACGTTCGAGTGGGTGATTGATACCCCTCATCCTGGCGGCGCTTATCGAGGTCCCGACGGCTGGCTCGATGAGTTCCAACGCGGCGACACGTTGGTGTTCGAGCGGAAGGGGAAAACGGTTTCGGTGCGCCGTCTCGACGGTGCACATTCGAGTGGCGACAACGAGACGGCAGCCCTTCGGCGAGTGGCCGATGAGGTCATCGGCCGCGGACATGCGCAAGAGGCGGCCTACTTGATTATCGAAGCGATTGCTTCCGAGGCAATTGCGTTCACCGCGCCGGCGCCTCCGATCGGCGAACTTCTCGCGGCGGCGGGGCTCGAGCATGACGGTGTGCATGTCGGGCGTCAAGGTGAAGACTGGTTGTCGCCGATGGCTGCAATTCAAGAACAGTTTCGAGAGGGTGTCGCTGAAAAGCACTCACTCGATGGGTGTTGTCGGAGCGCGTTCAAGAAGTTCACCGAGTTCGTGAACGAATCGACGGAGTGGGAATCTCAATCTCAGCGCGAACGTCTCACCGAGATGGCCAAATTGCTCGAGCACGGCGATGTGCTCTCTGCGGTCATCGACTTCTATTTCGGTCTTCTGCCGCGTGCGAATCCCGGTTTGCGTACTCTCGCCCGAGCACTCGTTGATGAGGGAAAGGCGGCCGGCGAGGGAAAGGCGAAAGCCCACGCGTTGACGTTGCTCGGCGTAGAAGCCGATGCCCGGAGCGCCGTGGTCGAAGCCGAGCGGTTCTACAACGAGGCATTGGTGGATGACGCCGGCATTCTGCAAGCTGCGATGGGCCTGTCTGTATACGTTGCCGATCGAGGTGACGCTATGCGGGCGAGGTCGCTGTTCCGTCAAAGTATCGGCCCCGGTCGTGGGCGCTCCTCCGGCACGACATTGGCAGCGCGTCAACTGGCCTTTCTCGATAGCGTGCTGGCTCCGTACGACCAAGCCGGACGTAACGATCCGTGTCCGTGCATGTCGGGCCGCAAGTACAAGCAGTGCTGTATTCGTGACGTCAAGTTATCCGACGAGGTTCGCGCGCATTGGCTTTTCTACAGGGCAATGCAATTCAGTCTGCAAGGGAGCGGCGCGATGACAATGCGGAGTCTCATCCGTGTCGCCTCGACTGATGGCGACGAAGCTCTCGACCTGCGTGATGACGAGGCGCGTCACCTCAACGCGTTCCTAGTCGACCTGATCTTGTACGAGGGCGGCCGGCTTGGTGCCTATGCGGAGGAGCGACGCGTCTTGTTGGACGATCACGATCGGGAGCTGCTCGATGCTTGGTTGGCCGGCAAGCGATCGGTGTGGCGCATCGAGAGTGTCAATGACTCCGAAGTGTCGCTGCGCGACGTGCGCGGTGTTGCCGGTGTGATTGCATATCGAGGCCTGCGCCGTCCGCCTGCGGATGTCGAGGTCGGCGAGCACTGGCTGACAATTGCGAATAGCCCAACGCAATTCGCGGCTTCGTATGTGCTACGTCTGCGTCCCGAAGAAGTCGAACCTGCGGTTGTGCTGCTGGACGCCGGCGCTCCAATGGAAGAGCTCGCGAGTTGGTACAGCGAGTCGCTCCGTGCAATGTGTGTCGAGTGAAACTTAGTGTCGCGCGCAATGTCTTATGCTTTCGTTCGATTGGCAGCGGAGAGCGCCCATTTTTTCAACGGATTCTGATCTGAGAGAATGTGGCGATGTATTCGGCTACAGCAAGATCCACTTGCACCTTAAATCGCTGATGCACAACTAATGTCCGACGTGAATACTTACAAAGTTTGCACCTCGGTGACCACGTTTCCTTGCGAGATACGAACTTGCTCACACCTATATCCCGTGGAATCGCCTCGTCTTCTGGAAGCGCGCTTGCAATGACGGTCGCTCTGGCAGCGGCTGCGAGTTGTACCGCGATGCTTCCCACGCCGCCCGCCGCACCCATGAAAAGCACCAACCCTTCTTTCGCTTCTTCGATTAGGTCTCCATGATGGACTCCTTGTCACAGGGTTGACGCCCTATCTCAGCAGTGTCTGTCAAAATGGGCCAAGGTCACTCGATCCACGCAACTGCGGGAGCGACGTATCTTTCCTGGCCGAATCAAGCAGCTAACATTTCGCAATCGACGCTTTGATGTATCACCGAAATCCTTCCGCTACCCACGCGATGTAGCGAGGACCCAAGAATTGTTGCCCGAACAACACCGATCGTGGACCGGAATCATCACCACGAATAACGGCGGAAGCATCATCGTTGTTTACACTCGGCATGTTCGGGGAGCGTCTATAGAGCCGGCATATAGTCAATTCAAGCAAGTATTCTCAATATTCACCGAGGACCTTTCCAATACCGGCCGCCAGGGTGGGTTTATCTCTGAGCCTTCTGCTTATGAGGACGTAATAGCCGGCGGTGCCGACAATTTCTTGCGTTTTCCGGTGGGAGCGGAGGGTCAGTACGTACAAGCTCTTTGGGGCGATTACAACCGACGTATCGAAGACCACAACAAATACAACGCCACCGACCAGCGGCTGACGCTAATATTCGATAATTACGAGCCGAGTATGAAGGAACAATTCCACTACCTTCGGAATATAGGTGTGATTGGGGCGACAGATGTTGACTGTGTGGTCGCTCATTACCTAGGAAAGCATCTCTCCCAATATCTGGATAGATATGCGAGGGTTCCGCCACGGCTCTGGCCGCTTGACGAAGTGCTGAAGGCGGAGATCAACACGGAGATCAAGAGCACGTTCAAAGCGCTGAATTCGATTGGCCTCGGCCTCGGCGACTCGCCGCATGATGCTCTCCACGGAGCTTATAAAAGGATCTTTCATGTCGCTCCGAATCTTCGAGATCCAGAATTTTGGAGGATTTTTTCGTTTCCGTGGGAAAACTCGGAATATGCAAACAGGAGAATTCCTCATCCACTGATCAGAATGGGCTATGACCTCTTCGAGTTACGAGACTCAAGCGTTGCGCGGGGTGTTGTCCGCGACTACATAGACGGCAATGTCCATGGGCTGCTGATTCAAGGCGAGGAACATGGCATCGGTCAAATGACACGTATTAGGCAAGCACTCGACGAACGGGGTTTTGCGCCTCGGATTTACTCTCTGAATCAGGACAATAGCTATTACATTCCCGTTTCCGTGCTGGACGAATTCCTTCGCGAAGCACACCCTGAGAGTCCCGTCGAGAGATAGCGAGGCGTTCCCCTCGCTGTGGGAATTCGGCACTCGGTTCATACCAGATCGATTGATCTTTTCGGTGACCTTTCCGGGCTCGCTCGCTCCCATCCACATCTGGGCTTGCCAGTAGACCACGGCCTCAACTTTGAGCGACCGCCCGCCCGACCCTCTGCGAGACAATCGGATGGCACGTCGTCGCGACGTCTTTAGTGGCGATCCGAATCCGAATCGACTGGGACGAACTCTGACGTTTGAACAGTGACAAGCGCAGCTTCCGCCACGCATGATGCGTTCGCGTCGATTGCTATCGACCACGCAGTGAAATGCACTCGGATCTGCTACGTAAACCAAGCGTAAGTTCCCTGCACTGGCTCGCGACGAAACAGACCTCTCTTGAGGCCAGAGTCGTAGTCGATTTGAATTGTTGTCAGCGTGAAATGTTGTGCAACTGGTCTGTAATGAGTTACGTCAGCT
>JBBSGY010000312.1:0-4056 GCA_038253645.1 Acidimicrobiales bacterium | reverse complement strand
TCAGGGTCAGAGGCTACGGGTTCGCTCATTACTCCGGCATGTGCGCGCGCAGTGAGAACAGAAACGGGAGGTTCGATCCAGGGCGGTACCAAGTGCCATCCTGCGCTTGCTTCATGTCATCGAGATGCTTGAACAGCGCGAACGGAAACTCGTGCACGAAGTCAATTACCAACCCGGCATTGATCAATGAATTGATAATTGCGCTGATTGTGTGTTGCCATTGGAAGTTTTCACCGGTATTGAGATTCGGGTCTGCGTATTTAACGCCCGTGGCAACTTCGACATCAGCGAAGAAATACGGATGACGCGCGACCGGGCCATCGAAGCCTTCGCTGAATACCTGTGCGAACGGGTGCAGCTCCGATAAGTAAAAAACGCCACCGCGATTGAGCAATTTCGAGATCACTTCGGCCCAACGAGTGAGATCGGGCAACCACGGAAGCACACCGTGCGACGTGTAGACGATGTCGAACTTCTCACCATCAAGTACGTCAGCCGCGCCGTAAACGTCCGACTCGATAAAACGCGTCGAGAGCCCGAGTTCTTTTGCAAGCGAGTTACCGACTTCAACCGAACGTGGTGAGAAATCGACACCCACCGCCTCTGCGCCAAGGCGCGCCCACGACATCGTGTCGAGGCCGATGTGGCACATCAGGTGCACGAGTGACTTCCCATCGACGTCGCCGACTTCGTCGAACTCATGATGCGTAAGTGTGTTGCGGCCTTCCTTGAAGCTTTCGACTCCGTAGAAACTCGAGCGTTCATGCACTACTGCAAACGCGTCCCAAAGCTTGCGATTTATCTGTAACTGGTCGTCGTCCACTTGGTTCACCCGCCTTTCAGCGCATCGATTACGGCTTCTGCCCAGAGACGGTAGCCGTCATCGCTGGGATGAAACCGATCAGCCGCAAAGTAGCGTTTTGGGTCTTGACGGAAGTGTTCGCCGGTTGCGCCCGCGATATCGACATACTGCGCGTGATGCTTCGTCGCCGCATCGTGGATCAAGTCATCAATTACTTTGCCACGCGCCCCCGCAAGCGCCCGTAATGGTTGGGGAATACGCGTCGGCGAGCCCATATCCGGCACACCCAATGCGACAACACGCGAGTGACTCGGAATGTTGAGCAAGATGTGCTCGTAGTCTCGACGAAAACTTTCTCCGGGCGTCGCGTGAACTGTGTCATTTGCGCCGACGCTTATGTAGACCACATCGGGATCGATTTCGTGGACCCGTGGAACCTGGTCACGCAGCACATCGACAGCCCTGTCGCCCGAAACCGCAAGCACCGTGACATCAACATTGCCCGAGCGACGCGCTACTTGAATCGGTAGCGCATTGTTCGCAATCGACGCACCGACACCTGCGGCGGTCGAGTCCCCGATCCACACGACCTTCGTGGCACCGGGCGCTATCGCCGGCCGGCTTAGGTCATAAGGCGCAGTCTCCGGAAGTTGCGGCGATTGAAAGGCAATGACAACCTCCGCTCCCAAAACTGCAGCAGCGAAGACAGGGACGGCGCCGACTGCCAGAAGACGATTCCGCGGAACCGCCACTCGCGTCAGCCGAACATCTTTACGACGTCGACCATGAACCGGCCGGCTTCCGTTGGATTCTTCGCCACCTTGACGCCGGCAGCGGATAGGGCAGCCATTTTGCCCTGCGCTGTTCCGACGTTGCCCGAGATGATTGCGCCTGCGTGGCCCATCTTCTTGCCGGCAGGAGCGGTCTGACCGGCGATGTAAGAGACAACGGGCTTGCTCATTTTCGATCCGATGAATTCGGCGGCGCGCTCTTCTTCGGCGCCGCCAATCTCACCAATCATCATGACAGCCTTGGTTGCGTCGTCAGTATGAAATGCCTCGAGGCAATCGACGAAGTTGGTACCCGGAACCGGGTCGCCACCGATGCCGACGCATGTTGTAACACCAATGCCTTGCTGCGTGAGCTCGTAGAGCGCCTGATATGTCAGCGTTCCAGAACGGCTGACAATGCCGACCGGCCCACCCGGCGTTGCAATTTCGCCCGGCGTGATTCCGATGTTGCACTCGCCCGGCGTTATGAGACCCGGACAGTTGGGGCCGAGCAGACGTGTGTTCGGAAAGTCGCGAATCAGCGTGTTGTAAAACAGTGCTTCGTCTTGCGCCGGGACACCTTCTGTGATGACAACGACAAGATCGATGCCTGCTTCGGCTGCTTCGAGCACCGCGCCCTTGACGCCCGGAGGCGGAACAAACACACACGATACGTTTGCGCCGTATTCCGCCATGGCTTCTGCAACAGTTGCAACAACGGGAACGCCGTCGACGTCTTGACCGGGCTTCTTCGGGTTGGTTGCGGCAACGACATTGGTTCCGTATGTGCGGTTGCGCAACATATGGAAGCTGCCCTGCGAACCGGTGCCGCCCTGGTAAACGACTTTGGTATCCTTGCCTACAAATACACTCACTGATTGCCTCCGGCAACGTTACTCATTGTTTGCCTCCGGTAACGTTACTCATTGTTTGCCTCCGGCAACGTTACTCACTGTGCACCAGTCACTTTCTGCTGGCCTCCGGCACCAGTCACTTTCCGCTCGCCTCCGGCGAGACCCACCGCTTTGGCTGCAGCTTCGAGCATGGTTGCTGCAGGGATCAACGTTGCGGACTCATGCTGCTTGAGCATTGCGCGCCCAACATCGGCGTTGGTTCCATCGAGCCGCACAACAATCGGCGAACTTACTTGCACACGCTCGAGTGCAGCGATGATTCCTTCGGCGACAAGATCACATCGTGTGATGCCACCGAAAATGTTGATGAGAATTGCCTTGACCTTCGCGTCACTGTTGACGACTTCGATCGCGTTCGCGAGTAGGTCTGCGCCGGCGCCCCCACCGACGTCCAAGAAGTTGGCGGCGGTACCACCGGCCTGGCTTACGACATCGAGTGTGCTCATCACAAGCCCTGCACCATTGCCGATGATGCCGACGGTTCCGTCCAGGCCGATGTAGTTGAGGCCCTTTTCACGGGCGAACTTCTCACGATCGTCAAGCACCTCGGTTGCCTTGAACTCTTCCCATTCGGGGTGGCGAAAATCTGCATTCCCGTCAAGAGTTACCTTCGCATCGAGCGCGTGAATCTTGTCTTCCGGGGTGAGAATCAACGGGTTGATTTCAGCGAGATCTGCGTCGCCTTCGACGAAGCATCGGTAAAGCTTCAGGAACATTTGCGTTGCACCTTCGATTGCAACGTCATCAAGCTTTGCGTCGACCGCTAGTTTGCGCGCTTGTTCTTCGGACAAGCCGTCTACGGGGTCAATGTGCAATTTGATGATTGCGTCCGGGTTTTCCTCGGCAACTTGTTCAATCTCGACGCCACCTTCTTTCGACACCATTGCAAGGTGCTTTTTCGCACTGCGGTCGAGAGTGAAGGAGCAGTAGTACTCCTTCTTTATGTCTGACGCGTGCTCGATCCAGATGCGCTCCACCAGATGGCCCTTGATGTCCATGCCCAAGATATTGCCGGCGTGCATGCGCACTTCGTCCGAGGTGTCGGCCAGCTTTATGCCACCGGCTTTGCCGCGGCCACCTACCTGAACCTGAGCTTTGACGACCACCGGATAGCCGGCTTTCTCGGCTACAGCGACGGCTTGGTCGACCGTGGTTGCAACATCTCCAGAGGAAACGGGGATGTCGAACCGGGCGAAATACTGCTTTCCCTGATATTCGAATAGATCCACGTAAAAGAACCCTAGTGGCTGAATTGCGAACTATTTGCTTCCAGTCAGGAGGCTTCCAGTCAGGAAAAATGGGTCAGTCTGAACAACCACGAGTCGGCGTGACGGATACGGCGCTCCAGCTGGGCGGTTGTCGCTTCGGTAACCTTCTTGATGCCGGAACGCTGGTTCAGTTCTTTATTGACCGCTGCATGCGTCAAGCCCGTCATCGCGACCAATTCACGCACTCGCTCGACATTCATGTCTCTGAGTTCACGTTTGAGCTCAACTCGGGTCATCGTCGTGCCGGTGTGCACCACGCCTTCAAGTTGCGGCGCAGGCGCAAGGTCGATCACCAGCGTTTC